>JAKLLP010000244.1 GCA_023150055.1 Gammaproteobacteria bacterium
TCCGGGCTCTACACGCCGCCCGCAGGCGGGGGCGTCAATCCTCTGCCCGATCGGGGTCTTCGTCGATCCAGGTGGCGACGAAGCGCCGCGTGCGCACCCGCCAGATCTGGATCCCGATCATCGCAACTGCTGCCGCCATGCCGAGGTACACGATCGCGGCGTGCCAGGCCGGCAGACCGGCGCGTTCGATGAAGCCCAGCGCCCAGGCCGCGCCGACCAGCCAGATCGCCTGCGGCGCCAGCGAGCAGAACCCGGCCGCAATGGCGAGAGCGCACGACAGCACCACACCCGCCGGGATCATCCACAACTGCCAGCTCAGCGCACCATCCGGCGCGGTCACAGCCGACATGGCAGGGAGCAATACCGTCAGGAACAGCGCCGCCACCGCGGGGATCGCCGGGCGCGGACGGCAGTTGGCGATCAACTGCTCGCGCAGGCCCTGCGGCTCACGGCCCCGATCCTGCTCCTGGCCCGGCTCAGTCATCGTTGCCCCCGCCATCGAGCAAGGCCAGCATGGACTCCTCGTAGAGCCGCTCGCCTTCGGGGTGCTCGGCGTAGATCCTGAGCAGCGGCACCGCGGTGCGGCTGATGACCCGGAACGTGAACACGGCATTCCCATTGCGCAGCAGCCCGGCGCGCTCCGCCCGCGCGAGCTGGCTCTTCAGTGCGGCGCCGAACACCTGGTGTGCCTCCTCGATGTAGGGCCTGATCTCCGGATCGAGCGAAGAGATCGCCAGCAGGGCGTCGCGATGGGTGGCCCACAAGGCCCGGTAGCAGGCGACGACACCCGGCAGGATCGCTGCCGGCCGTTGCCGGGCGAGTCCCTCGATCATGGCGGTGCCCGCCCGTAATGCACCCTCGATGACACCGGCCGCGAGCTCGTGCTTGTTGCTGAAGTAACAGTAGAAGGTGCGCCGGGAGACGCCGGCTTCGGTGAGTATGTCGGCGACGCTGACCTGGCCGAGGCCCTGCGAGGCGATCAACCGTCCGCCGGCTGCCAGCAGCCGGTCCCGGATCTGCTGCCGCCGGGCGGTCAACTCGCACGCCGGCTTCATTGCCGCGATGTTGCGAGCCTTGTCTGAACGAACCATCGCAAGTCCTCAGCTCCGCAGGCCACGGGAAGCTTAACCCGCACCATTCATGAATAGTGCGGATCAAAGGGTGGCGCCACGCACCGACAGTCTGCACCGGACCCTGCCTGTCTGGGGCGCTTGCCAGAAGTATACACTTGTGTTTACCATGGCCGTCAGCCCGCCACATGAGGCCCTCGGCATGGCGACTTCGACTGCGGCCCCGTCCGGACGACCCACGCCCCCCGGCTCGACGCTCTGGCGCGCCCCGTATGTCGGCATCTTTGCGCTCGTCTCCATGCTCCTCGGCATCGGTCTCGCGCATGCGCTGATGCGCGCGATCGAGGAAGCGCTCGGTCATGACCTCACCTATGTCGCGCAACTTTTCATCGGCGCGGGGGCCATCGTCTGGCTGTGGTACGGCGTCAGGTCACGCAACGAGAACTTCGCGACCTGGACCGGGTTTTTCACCGGCATCGTCATCTGGATGACCTGGGTCGAGCTGTACTACATGTACTACGGCCGCAAGGTCTTCGGGATGATGCCGCGGACCGATGCAGGCACAGTCACGACCGAGCCCGAGTACCTCATCATGACCGCCACGACCGGCGTGCTGATGTTCATGCTGGTGTTTTACCTGTTCGACAAGGACACGCGCTGCAACTTCTTCGTCTGGTTCCAGGACAGGCTCGGCTTGCGGGAGGGCCTCGGCACGAGCACCAGGACCGCCCGCGATCGCAATTACGCCATCATCACGTTCATGGAGACGATCTACGTGACCTGGTTCTGCTACGCGTGGAACCTGCTCGTGTTCGACCCGACATTCGTCGGCTACGGTCGCGACGCCCTGCCCGCAGAAGTCGCCACGGTGTTCGTCTCCATCGCCTGGGGCGGTTTCTGCCTGAGCCGGCTGCTGCGCTACCGGCGCACCTCGACGGCCGTGCGCTACGGCATTCCGACGGCGAACATTCTCTGGATCTCGGTGGAGATCGTCTCCGGCTGGGGCCTGCTGACGGAGATCTGGCTGTATCCGCAGAAGTACTGGCTGCAGCTGCTCGGCCTGACGGGCGCATTCGTCCTGCTCGCCGTGCTGATATACACGGCCCCGAAAAAGGCCTCGGAGATCGGCGAATGGTGAAACGGCTGGTGGTGCTGGCTCTCGTCCTCGGCGCTGACGCCTCCGCCGACACCCAGTTTCGGCTGCGGCCCGGCATGACGGGTGTGGCCGATATCGGCACCACCGGTTGCGCCTTCTTCAACGAGCTGCACTACAACGGCCCGACGGGCATGCAGCAGCAGGTGCTGACGTGGATCCAGGGCTACCTGTACGCGAAAGACGGCACGACCATCGACTCGCTTCTCGCCGGGCTGCCCGCGGACAACGGCTGGAACTTCGATACCCTGTCGGCGGTTTTCGTCAGCCACTGCAAGGCGAACCCCGACGACACCGTCGCGGTGGCAGCGCTGGCGCTCGTCGAGCGGCTGCTGGCGTCAACCCCTGCCCGTCAGTGACACGCTCCCCGGCGCGGCCCTGGCCGGGCGCTCAGGACAGTGCATCGAGGCCCTTGCCGACAGCACGGATCAGGACCTCCAGTTCATCGGCGGCAATGACGTAAGGCGGCATGAGGTAGACGAGGTTTCCGAAAGGCCGGATCCAGGCACCTGCGCGGACGAATATCTCCTGCAACCGGGCGACCGGTACCGCGCTCCTGGTCTCGACGACCCCGATGGCGCCGAGGACACGCACCTCGGTCACGGCAGGGTGTGTCGCATAGCGCCCGAGGCCGGCCCTGAGACCCGCCTCGATGGCGCCTATGCGCACCCGCCACGGGCTCTCCAGCAGCTCGTCGATGCTCGCGCAGGCGACGGCCGCGGCGAGCGGGTTGCCCATGAAGGTCGGGCCGTGCATCAGGAGCCCGCCGTTCGCGCAGATCCCTCGCGCGACCCGTGCCGTCGCGAGCGTCGCGGCCATGCTGAGATAACCCCCGGTAAGGGCCTTGCCGAGGCAGAGAATGTCGGGCTCGACCTGCGCATGCTCGCAGGCGAACAGGCGTCCCGTGCGGCCGAACCCGGTCGCGATCTCGTCGGCAATCAGCAGGACATCGTGGCGACGGCAGAGCTGGGCCACCGCGGCGAGGTAATCTGCCGAGTAGAACCACATGCCGCCCGCGCCCTGCACCACGGGCTCGAGGATCACCGCGGCGATCTCCTCGTGGTGCCGGCCGATCAGCGTCTCGAAGTCGTCGATGTCGCCGCTGCCGAGCCCCTCGCCGAAGCGGCTGCGGGGCCGCTCCGCGAAGAAATGCGCCGGCAGCACGCCGGTGAAACGCTCGTGCATGCCATTGACGGGATCGCACACCGCCATGGCGCCGAAAGTATCGCCGTGATAGCCGCCGCGGATCGTGAGAAGCCGCGTCTTGCGCGACTTGCCCGCAGCCGACCAGTACTGCAGGGCCATCTTGATCGCGACCTCGACCGAGACGGAGCCGGAATCACAGAGGAACACGTGCTCGAGCGGCCCGGGCACGATGGCGAGCAGCCGGCGCGCCAGCTCCACCGCCGGCGCGTGGGTCAGCCCGCCGAACATGACGTGCGCCATGCGGCCGAGCTGCTCGCTCACCGCCGCGTTGAGCCTGGGGTGGTTGTAGCCGTGAATCGCACACCACCACGACGACATGCCATCCACCAGTTCGCGACCGTCGGCAAGGCGCAGACGGCAGCCGCTGGCGGAGTCCACCGCATACACCGGCAAGGGCTCGGTCATCGAGGCATAGGGATGCCAGAGATGGCGGCGGTCGAACTCGAGCATGGCCTATCCGCCAGCCGCGCCGGGAAGCGGCCAGGGTTCGAAATACGCGGCTGCGTCGGCGACCGTCGCGCCAGCGCCCAGCCACGGCAGCGAGGCCAACCGCGGGGCCGGCAGTCGCGCCTCCAGCGTCGCGATGTTCGCCTGCAGGCCCGGCATGTCCGGCCATGCGCAGTTCGCGACCCAGCCGCCGAGCGCCAGTCCGGCATGGTCGATCGCCGCCGCGCTGAGCAGCGCGTGATTCAGGCAGCCGAGACGCATGCCGACCACGAGAATCACCGGCCAGCCGAGCGCCGCCGCGACGTCGGCCATGGTCTCGCGCTCGTTCAGCGGCACCAGCCAGCCGCCGGCACCCTCGGCGAGCAGCAGGTCGTGAGGG
>JAKLLP010000245.1:0-261 GCA_023150055.1 Gammaproteobacteria bacterium
GCTGACGCGGCCGTGCAAAAATGAGGATTCCGGGCGCTGCCCGGCATGCAGGATCCGACCGTAGGAGCCATGCTCGAGTACACGCTACGCCGCATCGGTATCGCCATTCCGACGCTGATCGTGATTGCCACGGCAGCGTTCTTTCTCATGCGTGCTGCGCCGGGGGGGCCTTTCGATACCGAGGCCGACCTGGAACCCGAGGTGCTGGAGAACATCCGCGCCGCCTATGACCTCGACAAGCCACTGCTGACCCAGTATGCG
>JAKLLP010000245.1:271-4248 GCA_023150055.1 Gammaproteobacteria bacterium
TCTACAAGGACTTCGGTGTCACCGAACTGATCGCCATCGGGCTGCCAATCAGCATACGGCTCGGGCTCACCGCCATGGCGCTCGCCATCATCGTCGGCGGGCTGGCCGGCATACTGGCCGCGCTGCGCCAGAACCGCTTCCTCGACCACGCCGTCATGGCGCTCGCCATGACGGGCATCGCCGTGCCGAGCTTCGTCACCGCGCCCATCCTCGCCCTGGTATTCGGGCTGTACCTGCGCTGGCTCCCGGTTGCCGGCTGGAACGACGGCGCACCCGCCAACATGGTGCTGCCTGTCATAGCGCTCGCGCTGCCGCAGATCGCCATCATCGCCCGCCTGACCCGCGGCGGGATGCTCGAGGTGCTGCGCTCGAATTTCGTCCGTACGGCGCGCGCCCGGGGCATCCCGGAGTCGCGCGTGGTGCTGCGCCACGTGCTGCCCTCCGCCGTCATTCCGCTGGTCGGTTATCTCGGCCCGGCCATTGCCGGGGTAATGACCGGCTCGCTGGTCATCGAGCTGATCTTCAACCTGCCGGGCGTCGGGCGCTACTTCGTGCAGGGAGCGCTCAACCGCGACTACCCGCTGGTGATGGGCATCGTGGTCATTTACGCGAGCTTCATCGTGACGCTCAACCTGCTCGCGGACCTCGCCTACGCGGCGCTCGATCCGCGCATACGCCGGGGTTACCGGTGAGTGCCGAGCGCGCCGGCCCGCTCGCCTCCGCGGCCGTCCGCGCCGCGCTCTCCGGCGATGCGCCACAATCGCTGTGGCGGCAGGCAGCCCGGCGTTTCCGCCGCAACCGTGCCGCGATGGGCAGCGTCGTCGTGCTCGCGCTGATCGCGGCAAGCTCGGTGCTGGTGCCGGCCGTCTGGCCGCACGGCATAGAAGACGCGAACTGGGAGAGCATCCTCACCCCACCGACCTGGGCCAACTCGCACTGGTTCGGGACCGACGCCAACGGGCGGGACCTCTTCGTGCGCGTGTTCTACGGTGGCCGTGTGTCGCTGACCATCGGCCTGCTCACCACGCTGGTCGCGCTGTCGATCGGCGTCTTTTACGGTTCGCTCGCCGGGTTTACGGGCGGGCGCACCGACAACCTCATGATGCGTCTCGTGGACGTGATGTATTCCATGCCGTTGCTGTTCTTCATCATCATCCTGGTGACGGTATTCGGCCGGAACATCTATCTCGTCTTCGTCGCCATCGGCTGCATCGAGTGGCTGACGATGGCGCGCATCGTCCGCGGCCAGACGCTCGCGGTGAAGACCAGGGAATACGTGGAGTCCGCCGTGGCCATAGGGCTCGGCCGCGGCGCCATCCTGCGCCGCTACGTCATCCCGAACGTCCTCGGGCCGGTGATCGTCTACGTCACCCTGCTGATCCCCACCAACATCGTGGTGGAGAGTTACCTGTCGTTCATCGGCCTCGGCGTGCAGGAGCCCCTGACTAGCTGGGGCGTGCTGATTTCGCAGGGTGCCGGGCAGCTCGATTCCGCGCCCTGGCTCATTGCCTTCCCGGCCGGCTTTCTCGCGGTGACGATGTTCTGCTTCAACTTCATCGGCGACGGGCTGCGCGATGCGCTCGACCCCGGCGAGCGCTGAGATGGTCCAGCGCCAACCCGTCGGCCCCGACCAGACCATGAGCCGCCTGCTGGCAGTCACCGGACTGAACGTGCGCTTTCGCACCGAGGGCGGCGCGCTCGACGCGGTGAGCGACCTCGGCTTTGCCGTTCACGCGGGCGAGTGCCTGGGCATCGTCGGGGAGTCCGGCTCGGGAAAGAGCCAGACCTTCCTCGCCATCCTCGGGCTGCTGGCGGCGAACGGCTCGGCGACGGGCTCGGCGAGGTTCGACGGCCAGGAGCTGCTGAATGCGCCACCGGCGAGCATGAACGAACTGCGCGGCAACCGCATCGCGATGATCTTCCAGGATGCCCTGTCCGGGTTGACGCCGACGATGCGCATCGGTGAGCAGATGGTCGAGGTGCTCGCCGTTCACCGCGGCCTGGGTGCCGCCGAGGCGCGCCGGCGGGTGCTCGAAGTGCTGCAGATCGTGAGGATTCCCGACGCGCAGCGGCGCCTGCGCGCCTACCCGTTCGAACTGTCCGGCGGCATGCGCCAGCGCGTGATGATCGCGCTCGCCATGCTCTGCAATCCCGACCTGCTGATCGCCGATGAGCCGACCACCGCGCTCGACGTCACGGTGCAGGCCCAGGTGCTGAAACTGCTGGCCGGGCTGAAGCGGCACACCGGCTCGGGCATCGTGCTCATCACGCACGATCTCGCGGTGGTGGCCGGCTTGAGCGACCGGGTCATGATCATGTACGCGGGACGAGCGGTCGAAAGCGGCCCGGTCCGGGAAATTTTCTCGACCCCGCTGCACCCTTACACCATCGGCCTGCTGCGCTCGGTTCCCGGCCTCGAACACGACCCGGCAGTCGAACTGCCCACGATAGCCGGCCAGCCGCCGGACCTCGCGCGCCTGCCACCCGGTTGCCCCTTCGCGGCGCGCTGCGGGCGGGTAATCGACCGCTGTCTCACGGACCTGCCGCCGCTGCGTGAGCTGCGCCCCGGTCACCTCGCAGCCTGCCACCGCGCGGGGGAGCCCTGATGAGCGCGACGACACCCGCCCCGCTGCTCGAGGTGCACGACCTCACCGTGCACTATGCGCTCCCCGGCCGCAGCCGCTTCCTCGGCGGCGGGAAGCTGCGCGTGCATGCCGTCGACGGGGTGAGTTTCGATCTCGGGGAAGGAGAAACGCTCGGCATCGTGGGGGAAACCGGTTGCGGCAAGTCCTCGCTCGGGCGGGCGGTCCTGCAGCTCGTGCGCCCGACGGCCGGCAGCGTGCGCTGGCGCAATCGTGACCTCTGCACGTTGCCTGAAGGGGAGCTGCGCGAGGTGCGTCGCGAACTGCAGATCATCTTCCAGGATCCGCTCTCCAGCCTGAACCCGCGCATGACGGTCGGGGAAATCGTTGCCGAACCACTGCGACTGCACCAGCCCGGCATGCCGGCGGAGGAGCGCCAGCGCGCCGTGGCGGAGATGTTCACACGCGTCGGTCTGCGCCCCGACATGACCAGCCGCTACCCGAGCGAGTTCAGTGGCGGGCAGGCGCAGCGCGTGAGCATCGCGCGCGCCATGATCCTCGCACCGCGCCTGATCGTCTGTGACGAGCCGGTCAGCGCGCTCGATGTGTCCATCCAGGCGCAGGTCTGCAACCTGCTGCGCGACCTGCAGCGCGAGACCGGCATTTCGATGATCTTCATCAGCCATGATCTCGCGATCGTGCGCTACATGTGCCAGCGGGTGCTCGTGATGTATCTCGGCCAGGTGATGGAGCTTGCCGACCGGGACGCGCTCTTCGACCGGCCTCTGCACCCCTACAGTCGCGCCCTGATCAGCGCCGTCCCGCGCGCCGATCCGCAGCACCTGGTGGCCGAGATTCCCGTGCTCGACGGGGAGATGCCCTCGCCCATCGACCCGCCGGGCGGATGTCCGTTCCATAGCCGCTGCCCGCAGGCCATACCCCGCTGCATCAGCACCCGCCCGCCGCTGGAGGACACCGGAGACGGGCGCAAGGTCGCCTGCCACCGCTGGCGCGAGCCGCCGGGCAGCGTTCCGCAGATGACTCGACAGCCATGACCGCCCGGAGGCGGGAGTCTCCGAACAAAGCGAGTATCGGGGAGCGACTTCGGAGACTTCCCGCCTCCGGGCGGTCCACCCATCGCGGACCGTCAACTTATCTGCGCAACGCCACACCAGGACCTGGGGCGCAGAGCCGCGCGGCGCACCCGCTGGCGTCGCGGCGGCACTCTGCGGCATAGTCCCGATGGCGTTACCGGAGCCGCAACCATGAGCCAGAAACGTTGCTACATGATCGTGGTGGCCGAACTCAGCGATCGCGCCACTTTCCTGAAGGGCTATGCCGCCACGGTACCGAAGCTCGTCGAGCAATTCGGCGGCCGCTACCTCCTGCGGGGCA
>JAKLLP010000246.1:0-240 GCA_023150055.1 Gammaproteobacteria bacterium
CGGATACCCCGCGACAGCACCCTCGGCGAGCACCTGGCGCACGCCCTTTTCCACCGCCGGGATGTACTGCCCGGGAATGGCACCGCCCACGATCTCGTCCACGAACTCGAACCCGCTGCCACGCGCCAGCGGCTCGACCCGCAGATACACCTCGCCAAACTGCCCGGCGCCACCGGTCTGTTTCTTGTGGCGGCAGTGGCCGTCGGCCTTGCGCGTGACCGTCTCCCGATAGGCGATCCT
>JAKLLP010000246.1:254-4246 GCA_023150055.1 Gammaproteobacteria bacterium
GTTTCCACCTCGATATTGAACTCCTCACGCATGCGCTCGAGCACGAACCGCACGTGCAGCTCGCCGATGCCTCTCAGGACCGTCTCGTTGCCCTGCGTGTTGAATTCGATACGCAGGCTGGGGTCTTCCGCCATGATCTTGTGCAGCGCGTCCGAGAGCTTCTTCTCGTCGCCGCGACGCGCTGGCGCAATGGCCACGCCGTGCATCGGCACGGGTAACGCAACCGGCAGCAGGTGAAACTGGTCCTCGTCGTGACTGGCGTGCAACACGGCATCGAAATGCAGATCGTCCACCTTGGACACGGCGACGATGTCGCCGGGCACCGCCTGCGGGAGTTCCATCGTCTGGCTGCCCTGCAATCGATACAGATGCGCCACCTTGAAGCCCTTGCGGCGCTCCCCGACGAAAACCTGGTCGCCGGGCCTGACCGTCCCCTGGTGGACGCGAAACACGCCGAGTTTGCCGATGTAGGGATCGACGTTGATCTTGAAAACGTGGCCTATGAAATGCGCGGCCGGGTCGGGGCGCACATCGACGACGCGGGCGCTCTTGCCTTCGCCCTGCCTGAACTCCGGAGGATTGCCCTCGGTCGGATCGGGCATCAACCTCGAGAGGATATTCAGCAACTGCCGCAGTCCCGCGCCCGTCTGCGCAGAGACGAAACACACCGGCACCAGGTGGCCGGCGCGCAGCGCCTGCTCGAACGGATCGTGCAACTGCTCGACACCGAGTTCCTCGCCCTGCTCGAGGTAGAGCTGCATCAGCTTTTCATCGAGCTCGACCACCTGGTCGACGATATTGGTGTGGGCGGTCTCGACGGTGGAGAAATCCGGTTTTGCCGGAGAAAGCTCGAAGAAACAGTCGGCGACGCCGGTACCGCCTTCGGCCGGCAGGTTCAGCGGCAGGCACTCCGGCCCGAATATTTCACGGATGTCATTGAGGATAGCCTCGAGATGCTCGCCATCGGCGTCGATCCGGTTGATGACGATCAGCCGGCAGAGTTTCCTGCGCGCGGCGAACGCCATCAGTTCGCGCATGACCGTGTCCACGCCCGACTGGGCATTGACGACGATCGCCGCCGTGTCGACCCCGGCCAGAACGCTCATCGCCCGGCCGATGAAGTCGGGATTGCCGGGGGTGTCGACGAGATTGACGAGGATGTCTTCGTGCTCGAGATGACAGACGGCGGTATCGAGCGAGTGCTGCAGCCGTTTCTCCTGCGGCGTGAAGTCGGAGACGGTGTTGCCCTTCGCCACGCTCCCGGCCTCGCGGATGGCGCCGGCGCGCGCGAGCATCGCTTCCAGCAGCGTGGTCTTTCCCGCTCCGGTCGCCCCGACCAGCGCGATGTTGCGGATCTGCCTGGTATCGTGAATCCTGCCAGCGGCTGCCATTCCGACCCCCCTGGTTTAGCGTTTTTCACCGCCCCACGCGCACCTCCGGGGGCCCACGATCTGCCGGGTCAATATAGCAGTTTTGGCCGGTCGCGCTGCAGAATGGCCGGGCGATGGAGGCGCTCATCACCCTGTCCGTGCGCATGCTGCTCGCTGCATATCTTGCTGCGGGGGGAATCGCCAAACTCACCGACCGGCGCCGGTTCGACGGCATCGTGCTCGACTATCGGCTGCTGCCGCCGCGGCCGGCGCTGCGCGTGGCCGCAGCGCTGCCCTGGATCGAATTGATCCTGGCGGCGGGCCTCCTCGCCGGGCTCCGGCCGGCTGCACTCGGTGCAGCCCTGCTGCTGGTCCTCTACGGCGCAGCCATGGCGGTGAACCTCGCTCGCGGCCGGCGCCTCATGGATTGCGGCTGCGGGGCAAAGCCCCAGCGGCTGAGCGGCTGGCTCCTGCTGCGCAACGCCGCGCTCGCCGCCGGCGCCCTCTTCGCTGCCTGACCTTATCGCGAATCAGGCCTGTTGCGCGGTGCTCTCCGCAGCGCCAGGCGCGAGCACCGGCACCGCGGGCAGGACCCAGCCCTTGTGTTCCCGCCGCGCGGGACTGGGGATGGCGTAGGCCACGCGCTCGTAGTCGGCCCGGAATTTCTGCACGTCGATGCGCCAGCCGCGTTGCTCCCATTCGCGACAGTACTCCCGGTAGCGCGCGATCGCCTTGTCGGCCGGCACCAGAAACTCGTGCGTGTTGTTTCGCGGCGTGATCTTCGGTCGCACCGGGTCGAGCACGTACTGGTCCTGGCCGGCAATGAAGGCGCTGCGGTCCGCAAAGGTCGAGTCGTAGCGCGAGTCGAGCAGGTTGTTGCGGGCCGCGATGAGGTACCAGCGATCGAGCGTCTCGTGAATCGGCGTATGCAGCAGGTAGTTGTGCAGCTTCATCTTTTCCGATGCATGGATCTGCACCCAGGTGCAGTGGGGCCCGTGGTGACCGACCCCGCCATCGATCCAGGCACCGCCGGTGCGGCCCGAGACCTCGTTCATGTCACGCTGAGCAAGGGTAGGCGCGAACATCTTGTTGCGAAAGCCGCTGCCCCACTGGGTGTCCTCGACCTTGAAGTCCTTGACGTGGTAGTCGTCACGCACACCGAGGAACCCGTGCGTCGGATGCGTGAACTCGTTGTGCGCCGGATCGATGGTGTTCTCGATGGAGCGCTTGTAGTCGATATTCCAGTCTGCCGAGAGGATGATGGTGCGCCACTGCGGATCGCCGTACTCCGGGATGTCGATGATCGGCGGGCGCTCGGCCTCCGGCAGATCGCCGAGGAACACCCACACCAGCCCGTACTTCTCCTCTACGGGGTAGGCGTCGATACGGGTCCGGTCGGGGATCTTCCCGTCCGGCCCCAGCGAAGGCAGGCGCACGCAGGCACCGGCACCGTTGAAGGTCCAGCCGTGGTAGGGACACTCGACGCAATCGCCGCGAACCCGGCCATCCGCCATGGAGCCGCCACGATGCGTGCAGGTGTCGCTGATGCACTGGACCTTGCCCTTGCTGTCGCGCCAGAGCGCAAAGTGGTGGCCGAGCATCATCACCTTGAGCGGCCGGTCGCTGGCGAACTTGACGTCGCCGGATTGGGCGGCGATGTACCAGAAGTTGATATACATGGCGGTCTCTCCCTGGCTGGGTCGTTGACTGGTCTCAGCGGGTCATTCTCGGCGCCGACGCCCCCGGTATCTTGATGCACATCAGTTTCGCGGGTTGCCGGGGATTGCGTTGCCATGGCCGGCCTGTTGTAGTGGTTCGATGCGACCATTTGCCACACACCCGGCTGGATCGCCCGCAGGCGTCCGGCGGCCGCCGCCCTGCGTCATCCACGAGGATGACGACCTGCTGGTGGTCGCCAAGCCGGCCGGCTGGAACACGCATGCGCCAGCGGCCTACGCCGGCGAGGGGATCTACGAGTGGTTGCGACACCGTGAGCCGCGCTGGTCCTCCCTCGCCATCGTCCACCGCCTCGACCGGGACACCTCCGGCGTGCTGGTGTTCGCCCGGACACCGGCCGCCAGCAAGTCCCTGACGGAACAATTCACGCGGCGGGAGATCCGCAAGCGCTACCTGTTGCTGACCGATGGGACGCCACCGCGTGCGCCACTGCGGGTGGAAACAAGTCTCGTTCGCAGCGGGGCACGATACGCGGCCCGGCCACCCGCGCCGGGGAGCGGCAACGCCGTGACGATTTTCAAGCCGGCCGGCAACGCGCCGCAGCTGGTCATCGCCGAACCGCTCACCGGGCGCACCCACCAGGTCCGGGTGCAGGCCGCCATGCAGGGATTCGCGGTGCGCGGCGACAAGCTCTACGGGGGCGGCGAGGCGCCGCGCCTTTGCCTGCATGCAGAGCAGATCACGCTGCGTCATCCTGGAAGCGAGGCGGTGGTGACCTACGGCGTCACTGCGGACTTCGATGCCGAGCCTGGCGAGGCCTTGCGCGCAGCCTTCATCGACCCGCAGGACACCAACGCCCTGCGGCTCATCCACGGTGCAGCCGACGGCTGGCCCGGCTGCTACGTGGACCGGCTCGCGGATACTTTGCTCATCCAATCCGCGGCG
>JAKLLP010000247.1 GCA_023150055.1 Gammaproteobacteria bacterium
CGGCGCGCCTCCTTCGGGGAAAGATAGGCCGCGACGTCGAAGTTCCTCACTTCGCCGGCGATCTTCACCGGGAAGGAAGATGTATCGAATCGGGTTATCTCGCCGATCCCGGAACGGCCATTGGTAATGGCGTCCCAGGCCTCAGCCACGGTATTGCCGACCGGCGAAATTGCGCCAAGGCCGGTTACGACGACTCTGCGACGGGTCAAGGCAGGGCTCCGGGAGTCTTACTTCTTGAGGTGAGCGGTGACGTAGTCGATCGCTTGCTGGACGCTGGTGATCTTCTCGGCTTCTTCGTCGGGGATTTCGCACTCGAACTCTTCTTCGAGGGCCATCACGAGCTCGACGGTGTCGAGGGAGTCGGCACCCAGGTCATCCACGAAGGAGGACTCGTTCTTGATTTCGGATTCGTTGACGCCGAGTTGTTCGGCAACGATTTTCTTGACGCGCTGTTCGATATTTTCCATGTAGCAACTCCTTCGCTGATTGAGCGGGGTGAATTCAAAGCCCCCGCATTCTACCAAAAACGCGCACCCTCGCCAGTAGGACGAGATTTACGCCATGTACATACCACCATTGACATGCAGGGTTGCCCCTGTCACGTAAGCGGCGGCGGGGGTGGCGAGGAAGCCCACCACGGCGGCGATTTCTTCCGGCTTGCCGAGACGGCCCAGCGCGATCTTGCCCTGCAGGGCCTCGCGCTGCGCATCGGGCAGCTCCTTGGTCATGTCCGTGTCGATGAAACCCGGCGCGACGCAATTGACCGTGATGTTGCGGCTGCCGAGCTCCTGGGCCAGCGCCCGGCTCATGCCGGCCACGCCGGCCTTGGCGGCCGCATAGTTGGCCTGCCCCGGATTGCCGGAGCTGCCAACCACCGAGGTGATGTTGATGATGCGGCCCGTACGCGCCTTCATCATCCCGCGCATCACCAGCTTGGACATGCGAAACACCGACTTGAGGTTGGTGTCAAGGACCGAATCCCACTCGGCGTCCTTCATCCGCATCGCGAGGTTATCGCGGGTGATGCCTGCATTATTGACGAGGATCGTTACAGCACCGAGACTTTTCTCGATATCACCGAGGGCCGCCTCGCAGGCCGCCGCATCGGTGACGTCAAGCGCCAGGCCACGCCCGGCGATACCAGCAGCCTCAAGCCCGGCCTGGATGTCGGCTGCACCGCCATCGGACGTCGCAGTCCCCACCACGGTGGCACCAAGGCGCCCCAGCTCGAGGGCGATGGCCCGGCCGATACCCCGGGAAGCGCCAGTCACCAGCGCCACCTGCCCCTGCAGAACCTGGCTCATGCAGCCTCCGTCGTCTTCAGAATCTCTTCCAGGCTGGCCGCATCGGCGATCGCTGCGCCCTGCAGGCTGCCTTCGATGCGCTTGGTCATGCCGGCCAGCACCTTGCCGGGGCCGCATTCGAACACGTGAGTCGCACCACGACGGGCGATCTCCTGCACCGTCTCGATCCAGCGGACCGGCGAATAGGCCTGGCGAACCAGGGCATCCTTGATTCGCAGCGGATCGGTCTCGACCTCCACATCCACGTTGTTGAGCACCGGGATCGTCGGCACGCGCACTTCAATCTCGGCCAAGCGCTCTTGCAGGCGCTCGGCAGCCGGCTTCATCAGGGCACAGTGGAAGGGCGCGCTCACCGGCAGCAGCACCGCGCGCTTGGCGCCGCGGGCCTTGGCCGCAGCCATCGCACGCTCGACTGCGGCGCGGGCGCCGGCAATGACGATCTGGCCGGGAGAGTTCAGGTTGGCCGCCGAGACGACCTCACCCTGAGCCGCTTCGGCGCAGGCTTCGACAGCCGCAGCCTCATCGAGACCGAGCAGCGCAGCCATCGCACCTTCACCCTGGGGCACAGCCTCTTGCATGGCCTGGGCGCGCAGGCGAACCAGCTTGACGGCCTCCTGGAAATCCAGGGCGCCGGCGGCGACCAGGGCCGAGTACTCGCCGAGGCTGTGACCGGCAACGAGGGACGGCAGCGCACCGCCGCGGGCGATCCACTCGCGATAGACGGCAATACCGGCGGTCAGCATCAGCGGCTGGGTGTTCACGGTCTGGGCCAGCACTTCGGCGGGACCGTCGGCCACCATCTACCAGAGATCCTCACCGAGGGCCTCGGAGGCCTCTGCAAAGGCCTGACGGATCACCGCCGACTCGCCGTAAGCGGCCATCATGCCGACGGACTGGGAGCCCTGCCCCGGAAACACAAAAGCGAAATTCATCGTCACCTACCCTTAAATGGCCATGACTGGATTGATCAGAACTCGAGCAGCGCAGCGCCCCAGGTGAAGCCGCCGCCGACACCCTCGAGGAGAATCTTGTGGCCCCGCTGGATCCGCCCGTCGCGGACGGCCAGATCGAGAGCCAGCGGAATCGAGGCCGCCGAGGTGTTACCGTGCAGGCCGACCGTGGCGATCACCTTCTCGGCCGGCACCCCCAGGCGCTTGCCGGTGGCCTGGATGATGCGGATGTTGGCCTGATGGGGAATCAGCCAGTCGACGCCGTCGATGTCGAGCCCCGCCTCGGCCATCACCTCGCGAGCCACATCGGCGAGCACCTTGACCGCAAACTTGAAGACCGCCTGGCCGTCCATGCGCAGGAAGGGATCGCCCACCACTTCGCCGCGATTGACCTGCCCCGGCACCGACAGGATGGAGTTGTGGCTGCCGTCTGCGTGCAGCGCCGTGGCAAGGATGCCCGGCCGCTCGCTGGCCTCGAGCACCACCGCGCCGGCGCCGTCGCCGAACAGCACGCAGGTGCCGCGATCGCTCCAGTCGAGGATGCGCGAGAAGACCTCGGCCCCCACCACCAGCGCGCGCTTGTGACTGCCGGAGCGGATGAACTTCTCTGCCGTGGCCAGCGCATAGGCAAAACCCGTGCACACCGCCTGCAGGTCGAATGCGGCACCACCGTTGGTGATGCCGAGCCGCGCCTGGAGCAGGGTTGCGGTACTCGGGAAGATGTAATCGGGCGTCGAGGTCGCGACGATGATCAGGTCGATGTCGGCCGGCTGAAGCCCCGCCGCAGCGATGGCGCGCACGCTCGCCTCGTAGGCCAGCTCGCTGGAGGTGACTTCCGGCGCCGCCAGATGGCGCTGGCGGATGCCGGTGCGCTCGACGACCCACTCGTCCGAGGTGTCGATCCCCCGCGCCACCAGATCATTGTTGGTCACCGGATTGCCGGGCAGGAAGCTCCCCGTCCCGGCCACACGAGCGTGAATCATGCCTCGGACCTCTCACGTTCCATCATGCGTTCGCTGATACGATCGATCAGGCGGTTGCGTGCCGCTTCGGCCGCACGCCAGATCGCCTGTTCAAATGCAAAGACATCCGCCGAGCCGTGGCTCTTGACGACGACCCCGCGCAAACCCAGCAGGGCCGCGCCATTGTAGCGCCGCGAATCCACGCGACGCTTGAAACCCTTGAGCGCCGACATCGCGAAAAGCGCCGCCAGCTTGGTGAGCCAGTTGCGCGAGAACTGCTCGCGCAGGAAGGTCGCCACCATCTGGGCCAGGCCCTCGGAGGTCTTGAGGGCCACGTTGCCGACGAAGCCGTCGCAGACGACCACGTCCACCGTTCCCTTGTAGATGTCATCACCTTCCACATTTCCGTAGAAGTTGAGGCCACTGTTGCGGAGCAGCTCGCCCGCCTGCTTGACGATCTCGTTGCCCTTGATGTCCTCTTCGCCGATGTTGAGCAGACCCACGCTGGGCCGCTCGTTGTGCTCGACCGCCGCCACCAGCATCGCGCCCATGATGCCGAACTGCAGCAGATGCTCCGGGGAGCAATCCACGTTGGCACCGAGGTCGAGCATGTGGGTCTGGCCGCGCATCGACGGCAAGGTGCTGCAAATCGCCGGGCGGTCGATGCCGGGAAGAGTCTTCAGGACGAAGCGGGATATCGCCATCAGGGCGCCGGTATTGCCGGCGGATATGGCGGCCTGGGCCTCCCCGCCCTTGACGAGGTTGACCGCCACCCGCATCGACGAATCTTTCTTGTTGCGCATGGCGAGCGCAGGCGGCTCATCCATGGCGACGACTTCGGAAGCGCGCTGGATGCGCAGCCGCTCGCCGAACTGGGCGAGCGCAGTGCCCAGGTGCGGCTCGATGGCCTCCGGGCGACCGACCAGCACGATGCGGGCATCGCGATCGGCGCGCAGAAAATCGAGGGCGGCCGGAACGGTCACCGAAGGGCCGTGGTCGCCCCCCATGCAATCAATGGCGAGCGT
>JAKLLP010000248.1 GCA_023150055.1 Gammaproteobacteria bacterium
GCATGGCCCTGCGGCATTTCGCCGCGGAGTCCTTCGGCGACGGTAGCGTTCACGGTGGTAGTCCCAGGATGGTCGATACGAGCCATGTTAGCCCCGGGCCGGAAGAGAGGGCAATGGTTAGGAAACGAAACTATCTGCCCGTCGCTCCCGCCGCAAGGGCGGTCCGTCCAGGGCCGGTAACCGGAACGTCGGCCGGAGGATGCCGTTCCGGGCGGTCTCAGTCCTCGCCGGGCACGGTCGGATGTCGCGACGACAGCAGCACTCGCCGCCGCCTCTGGTGGAAGGTCTCGATGTAATGGCGGAAGAAACGCTGACCGAGCGCAAGCGAGCGGCCGATGTACTGGTGGGTGTCGGCGCTGATTCGTGCCGGATCGAAGGCCGGGCCCAGGCACTCGATCTCGCGTGCCATGACCGGTGTGTGCAGCCAGCGCATGATCAGAGGTTCGTCCACCTCGAGGTGGAACTGCAGGGCATAGACGTTATCGCCGTAACGGAAGGCCTGGTTGGCGCAGCTGTCGGAGCGGGCCAGGTGAACGGCGCCCTGCGGGATGTCGAAGGTGTCGCCGTGCCACTGGAATATCTTCTCGGTGCCGCTGAACTGGTTGAAGAGCGGATCGGCGGCGCCCTCCGGTGTCGGCGTGACGTCGTACCAGCCGATCTCCTTTTCCGGGTTGCGGGTCACGCGCGCGTCGAGCGCGCGCGCGATCAGCTGCGCGCCAAGACAGATGCCGAGTACCGGCATGCCGCGTTCGATGGCCGCGCGGATCGAGTCGGTTTCGATCGCGAGGTGGGGGTAACGATCGACCTCGTCGCAGTTCATCGGCCCACCGAGGACTATGAGACCGTGGTAACGCCCGACGTCCGGCATCGAGTCGCCCTGGCGGCTGAAGTTGACATAACGGATGCGGAACCCGGCGTCCCGCAGCAGGGGGTCGAGCGTGCCGAGGATCTCGTGCGGAACGTGCTGGAAGACGAGTATGCGGCGCATGGCGGTGGACATTCTAAAGCGTCATCGTGCCGCTGCGGCGCGTGACGCTCACGCGAATGGCCGAAAGCCGGACCCGGTCGCGGCACTCCGTATTTGCCCGCATTGCCCGGCCCGTCGTCCGCGTCTAAAAAGCGGCTCGCCCCCGCGCCGGGCCCGCCTCAGGCGGCCAATTTCAGCTGGAGACTACGACGATGAAGCCACGGAAGGCGACTGCGCCCATGCAGGATATCCTGCGCCGCTATCGCAACGGTTCTTTGTTCATCCTGTGCGGTTTTGCGGTCCTCGGCCTGGTCCTTTCCCTGGTTCGTTAGCCGGGGCCCGGGTAGCAGTCAGGCGCGCAATACGCAGGCAGACGAGCAGCATCAGCAGCAGGCCGGCGATGATGGCGGCGAACGGGGCGCGCGCCCCGAGCGCGCCGACGGCGAATCCTGCCAGCGGCGGGCCCGCCACCCGGCCGATCAGACCCGCCCCGTTGATGACCCCCATCATCACGCCCTGGTGGGCCTGCGGCGTCTCGCGGGAGATCTGTCCGACGATCGTCGTGCCCCAGAGTCCACCGCCCACGGAGGAGAGGAAGAGGCCGAGCACGGCCCACTGCCAGCGCTCGGCCAGCGCCATGAAGAGCGCCATCCCGGCAAGATCGACAACCACGCCGACCAGCACCACGCGCGCGGCGCCGAGCCGATGCAGCAGCGGGCGGAGCAGCACCCCGCTGGAGATCACGAAGCCAAGACCGAGCGCGGCAAGCGAGAGCGCGATCTCGCGCGCCGACCAGCCGAGGATGTCGTTCGCCCACAGGGTGAAGGCGAACTGCAGGGTGCCCTGGATCAGGCCGGCCACCACGAACTGCAGGATCAACATGATCACCACGACGTTGAGCAGCGCCGCGAGCGCGGAAGGTGCTGCGGGGCCGGCGGACGGCGCGGCGGCAGCGGTTTTTCCAGGTCGCCAGGTCTCGCGGAAGCCGACGAGCACGATCAGGAACGCTCCCGCATTGAGCAGCGCGCCGAGCAGGGCCGGCAGGAGATAGCTGAAGCCATCGACCGGGGCACCCAGGGCGGCGCGGATGGCTTGTGCCCAGGGACCGGGCGTCTCGTCCATGAAGGCGGCGCCCAGGATCGGACCGAGCGTGAAGGCGAGGGCCATGGCGGCCGAAACCCGCCCCATGCCCGCCGCGCGGTCTTCGCCGTCGGTGGTGTCGCCCATGACCGCGAAGCCGATGCCGCGTGCGCTGCCCGACAGCCCTTGCAGCGCCCGGGCCCAGAGGAGACCCGCGTAGCTGCCCGAGAACCCGAAGATCAGGAAGGCGAGCGTCGCGCCGGCGAGCGTACCGAGCAGGGCTGGTTTACGGCCAAGGCGGTCGGAGATGCGGCCCCATAGCGGGGCAGCGATGACGCTGGTGAGCGGGTAGATACCGAACAGCAGCCCGAGCGCAGCGCCGCCGACGCCGAGCGTCTCGCCGATGCTCGGCATCATCGGCAGGATCAGGGTGGCCGGCATCGCGCTTACGAAGATCGCCAGCAGGAGTCCGCGCCGGCTGTGGCCCACCGGTTCGCTCATGCGGCGGTCGTCCGGAGCGGCCTGCTGCTGCGGTCTAGAGACGGCACAGGAGCTGCGCCGCACGCTCGAGCGTGCGCGCTTCCTTGGCAAAGCAGAAACGCAGCCAGCGCCGGGTCGGTGGCTGCTGGCAGAAGACCGAGATCGGGATCGCGGCGACCCCGGTCTCCCGGGTGAGCCGCCGGGCGAAATCGACGTCGGGCTCGGGCGAGATGGCCCCGTAGTCGACGAGCTGGAAATAAGTTCCCGGGGAGGGCGTGAAGCGGAAACGCGATGGCGCGAGCAGCTCGCAGAACAGATCGCGTTTCGCCTGGTAGAAGGCCGGCAGGTCGAGGTAATGCTCCGGCGTGCTGTCCATGAAATCGGCGAGCGCGAGTTGCATCGGTGTCACCACGCAGAACTGCACGAACTGGTGCACCTTGCGGAACTCGCCCATGAGAGGCGCGGGCGCCACGCAATAGCCGATCTTCCAGCCGGTGGCGTGGTAGGTCTTGCCGAAGGAGGAGATGACGAGGGCGCGCTCGGCGAGTTCCGCATGCCGCAGCAGGCTCTCATGCCGCCGGCCGTCGAAGATGATGTGTTCGTAGACCTCGTCCGAGACGAGCACGATCGGGCGGTCGCGCACGATGGCGGCGAGCGCCTCGAGATCTGCGGCGTCGAGCACCGCGCCGGTCGGGTTGTGAGGCGAGTTCAGCACGATCACCCGCGTGCGTGCGGTGAGTGAATCGCGCACGCGCTGCCAGTCGATACCGAACGCGGGCGGGGTGAGCGGGACATGCACCGCGCGGGCGCCGGCGAGTCGCGCGGCCGGTTCGTAGGCATCGTAGGCCGGGTCGAAGATCATCACTTCATCGCCCGGGTGGGCAAAGGCCTGGATCGCGCAGAAAAGCGCCTCGGTCGCGCCCGAGGTGACCGTGACCTCGCCTTCTACCAGGCGAAACGCGATCTGTTCTGCGAGCTGCTCGCGCAGCGCGGCCACGCCGGCCATCGGCGCGTACTGGTTATGACCCGCGCGCAGGTGGTGGCTGACCCGCTCCAGCAGTTCCGCCGGCGCGGAAAAATCCGGGAAACCCTGCGAGAGGTTGATCGCACCGCAGTCGGCCGCGAGCTTCGACATCACCGTGAAGATGGTCGTGCCGACTTCGGGCAGCTTGCTGGGCGGACGTGACATGGGGGCTGCGGACGCGCCGGCGGACGGGGCCTGCTCGGGTTCTCCCTTTGTAGAGTTATTGTCCAGGTGACCGGGCCTGGGCGCCAAAGGTTTGACACTCCGTCCGGGCTCGCGGATCATAGCAGTTGCGTGGGTTTTCTTGTGTGCTTGATGAAGGAGCAGGGGCAACCCCGCGGCCCTGCCGCGGTGGCGATTGCGCTCTGCAGGGCGGAATGTCGATGACAGAGCCGAGCAAGTCCCCCGATTACGGGGTCGAGGAGCCGCTGCAGCGGCTGATCGAGACCCATGTCACGGGCAGCGACGGCGGGCGGGAGCAGACGCGGCTCGCCAAGGCGCGGGCCCTGTACTTCCCGACCGGGCAGAGCGCACGCATGGCGAGCGTGCGCCGCCTGATCGAGCAGGTCGCGCCGTTCAACACCAACGTGCTCGTTACCGGCGAGTCTGGCACGGGCAAGGAGTGGGTGGCGCGCTATATCCATGCGCTCTCGTCGCGGCACGAGAGGTCGTTCGTCCCGGTCAACTG
>JAKLLP010000249.1:0-3912 GCA_023150055.1 Gammaproteobacteria bacterium
CCGGAGGCGGGAGTCTCCGAACAAAGCGAGTATCGGGGAGCGACTTCGGAGACCTCCCGCCGCAAGGGCGGTCCATCGGTCGCGCTGACCACGCAGCAGCGCTGCCACTCTCACGCCGGCCGGCATCGCCCGCCAATGGGCGAAGAAAAAAACCGCTTTGTGTCATCTGATCGACTGAACCCGGGAGCGTTTCTGCATACGTTGACGACCATGCAGGAGACACCAGGGCAACCGACACGACTCTCGGGCAGCAACGACCACCACCGGCAGAACCCCCAGGAGACCGCTGATGAACATCCACCTGAACACGGCTTCCAGTTCCCGCGGCAGGATAATCGGTGCGCTGAGCGCCACGTGCATCACGCTTTCGCTGTGCTGGAGCTTCGTCGTCTCGACGGCAACGGCGCAGTGGCCCGGCAGCAGCATTCTCGGCGCCCAGATGATCGTCGTCACGGCACAGTCCACAGGTGAGATATGACCTGCGCGGCCGCATGGCGGCATTCGCAGGCGAGGGCCGGCGATGCCCTGGGTGCCCTGCTGTCGCGGCGACAGGCTGCCGAGCCACCCGGCAGCGCCGGCCATGACAGGAGCCGCATCGTGACCTCGCGGTGGCTGAGGGCGCGGGGCCGCAAGTACATCGACATGAGCAGTCACTGCTTCGGCGTCATGGTGTAAAAGCACATCCCAGGATGCGGGCTCCACTCTTGCGCGACCTCACCCGCCTCTAACAGACTTGGCGCGTTCGCCTGCCGGCGCCGCCGGAAGGCCGGACAAAACGAAAGGCAACGCGCCCTTGGCCCAGGACTCTCTCGACACTGCGGCGCGCCTGTTCCAGGCGGGCCACGTCGCCGACGGCGAGGCACTCGTGCGTGCACTGCTGCGCGCCAACCCCTCGGACAACGCTGCACTGGGGCTCCTCGGTCGCATGCTCGCGCGGCGGGGTGACTACGCCGCGGCCCTCGACTGCCTGGCGCAGGCCAGCGCGACACACCCGCGAGACGCGAATCTTCACCTCGCCCTCGGCGATGCCCACCTCGGTGCCGGGGATGCCGAGGCCGCGGCGGCCGCCTATTCAACGGCCACAGCGCTCAGTCCCGGTGGGTTCGAACCGCTCGCCCGGCTCGGTGGCGCACTCACCCGGCTCGGGCGTTTCGAGGCAGCGGCAGACGCGCTCCAGGCAGCCCTGCAATGCCGGCCCGATGATGGTGCGGTACTGGCGACCCTCGCCGGCGCCCTGCAGGAACTCGGCCGGAGCCGGGAAGCCGAGCACTGCGCGCGTCGGGCGACGGCGGTCGCGCCTGGCAGCCCCGAAGCGTGGATCAACCTCGGCGTCGCGCTGCACGCGCAGGGCCGGCTCGATGCGGCGGCCACGGCCTATGAGCAGGTACTCGCCGCCGATCCCGGTCATGCGCTCGGCACCTACAACCTCGGCCACGTGCTGGCCGAGCAGTGGCGCTCGGCCGAAGCGCTGGAGAATTTCCGGCGTGCGGTCGAACTCGACCCCGGCTACGAGCCCGCCTGGCACGCCTGGCTGTTCCACCTGCTGTACGACCCCGCACAGACCGAGGCGACGATATTCACGGCGCACCAGCGCTGGGGACAGCGTTTCGCGGAAAGGCCGCCAGCCCGCGGCGCCGCGACGGCAGCGTATGATCGACGACGCCTGCGGGTCGGCTACGTATCGGCGGATTTCCGCAGTCATTCCTGCGCCTGGTTCCTGCTGCCGCTCTTTGCCGCTCATGACCGGGCGGCGATCGAAGTGACGGCCTACAGTGGCGTCGCCCGCCCGGATGAGGTGACGCAGCGGTTTCGCGCGCGGGCCGACCGCTGGCGCGAGATCCGCACCCTGAATGACGCGGCCATTGCGCAGCTGGTGCGCGACGACGGCATCGACATCCTGGTCGACCTTGGCGGCCACACCATGGGTCAACCGCTCGGCGTCTTCGCGCTGCGACCCGCGCCGGTGCAGGTGGCCTGGCTCGGCTACCCGGCGACGACCGGCCTTTCTCAAATCGATTACCGGATCACCGATCCCATCGCCGACCCGCCCGGCGCGGCGGACCGCTGCCACACCGAGCGCCTCCTCCGCCTGCCCGGCGGGTTCCTCTGCTACCAGCCGCCGGACGACGCGCCGCAACCCGCGCCGCCGCCGCTGTTGCGCAACGGCTATGTCACCTTCGGTTCGTTCAACAACATCGCCAAGATCACGCCCGAAGTGGTGGCCACCTGGAGCGCCCTGCTCGGCGCGGTACCTGGAGCGCGGCTGCTCCTGAAAGGGCGCATGCTCGCCCACGCCGAAGCCCGGCAGCGGATCCGCGCCGCCTTCGCCGAGGCCGGCACGGATTCCTCGCGCCTGCAGCTGATGGGCTGGCTGCCGAGAGACCAGCATCCGGTCTCGTTGTACGCCGAGGTGGACATCGCCCTCGACACCTATCCTTACAACGGCACGACGACCACCTGCGAGGCGCTGTGGATGGGCGTGCCGGTGGTGACACTGCGCGACGAGCGCCATGCAGGACGGGTGGGCGCGTCGATCCTGACACATCTCGGACGGCGCGAGTGGATTGCCGGGGACGCAGACCAGTACCTCTCAGTCGCGCAGTCCCTGGCCGCCGACCCGGCGCGACTGGCCGCCGCCCGGCGCACCCTGCGCCCCGCGCTCGCGGCCTGCAGCCTCACCGATGCCGCCGGGTTCGCACGCCGGCTGGAGCAGGCCTTCCGCGACATGCTGGCCGGTGCCGGCCGGGGCTGACCGTCCGGTGGACCGACCTGTGGGTTGGGGACTTACCCTCCACGCAGCAGGGGCATAGACTTGCCCGTGCCAGGGAGTGGCGTGTCCTATTACTGCACGGAGCCAACACGTGCCAGAAGGATGCGATTCGCAACCAAACCCGGCTGGACGGCCAGCGCCGGATCCGGCCCGTGACCTGACCTCCCGAGTGGTCGGGACGCATCCTTTTGCCGTCAGGATCTTCTACGGCGATACCCGCTGCAGCGCCTTCCTCCGCGACGAGCACGGCCGGGCGGCCGGGCCGGGCGTGCAGATTTTCACACCGGCCACGACCACTGCGCTCGACGCGCACCCGCTGACCACCCGGGCGCGACTGCTGCAGGCGGCCGGCGCGCTCGGCGTCGATCTCCCCTGGCTGCTGAACACCGCCGGCCAGGTGGATCCGGAGGGCTTCACGGCGCGGGTGGACCGGCGCACCGCTGCCGCGGGCCGACCGGGCCTGCAAGGCGAGCAGCGCGCGACACTCGAGCAACTGAAGCAGGCGGTCGATGAGGCGCAGGCGCTCGGCCCGCTCGCGATCGTTGCCGCAGCGATGAATCACCTGGCCGACGGGCCCGGCCGCTACGCCAACCTCGTCGATTACATCAACCGCGCGCTCTCGATCCGGCGCGACCGCGGCACCAGCGAGGCGCCGGTCGCGCCCGTGCGGAGCATCGAGGAGATCTCCGCCGCGGGCATGGAACTGTGGTGGGTGAAGGAGGGCTCGGCGACGATCGTCTTCCAGGTACTCGTGCACCTCACCGGCGACAGGGGCCCGGTCCGCTTCGCGCTGAACGTCGCCAAGGACCTCACCGCGGCTGCAGCCGAACTGCGCCGGACTTTCGTCGACCTCACCGAAATTCACCGGCTCGATGCCGGGCACGTGGTGCAGCCGCTCGGTTACGGAACCACGAGCGTGCGGGACTGGCGCGGAGATGTGTCCGTCCCGTTGCTGGCAGCGGAGTGGTTCGATGGGCATGAACTGCACGTCTATCCCGGCAGCTCGCGCCTGCACCTGTGGCTCGACCAGGAGATGAGCCGCGATCACCCCCTGCCCGCCGAAGTATCCGACGAGGTCTGGGAGACCATGGTGCGCATCTGCGCGCGATATACCCGCGTGGCCCCGGCAGGCATCGTGCCAC
>JAKLLP010000249.1:3922-4227 GCA_023150055.1 Gammaproteobacteria bacterium
CGGCGATTTCATTTTCCGCCAGCAGGAGAGCGGGCGCTGGCAGGTCGTGCTCATCTGGTGCCGGCCACCGCCGCCTGCGAGCCCGCCGGAGGACTACATCGTCCTGTCCGCCCTGCTCGCAGCCGGCAAGGCGTTCGGCACGGACCGGGACGTCACGGTCTGGTGGGACCAGCCGGAACGGGCGCTGCAGGCCCTGCGGGCGGGTCTCGCCGAGGCCGGGTTCGACGGGCGCGCCATCGAGCAGCTACTGCGCCGCGTACACGAGGGTGTCTTTACCGAGTTTGCGACCGCGCCGGAGCGAATTC
>JAKLLP010000024.1 GCA_023150055.1 Gammaproteobacteria bacterium
TGCCGAGATTGATCCGCACGAGTATCGCGATCAGCAAAAAAATCGGTACGGTCACGACGAGCAGGAAAGCGGCGGCAACGGCATCGAGCAGGCGCTTGACCGTGCGATACGGCTGCTTCGGAGCTGAGGCTGCGATGGTGTCCAATCAAACGCCCTGTTGCGATCCTCAACCGCACTCACGGAATGACGAGGCAAGTGAGCCGCACCGACTCCACCGTGACCGCGGAACTGCCCGCATGCTCGAACTCGAACCACACCTGCCGTGCACCCGGCGGAAGCGCGATCCTCGCCGCGAGACTACGACGATCCTGCGCGTCCGACAGGAAGAAGTCCGCGATCTGGCGGCGACTGGTTCGTGGAGCGGAGCCGGAACCGTTCTCCACCGTCACCCAGACGCGGACGCTGCCTCGGCCCGAGACAGTGTAGCCGAGGACGTGCTCTTCGCAGGCGTTCGGCAGAACTGCTGGAGACCTGAGCGCAATCGCCCGATCACGATGAAAGAGCCCGCCGAGTTCCGGAGCAACGGACCTACCGTCGGCGGGCAATGGCCCGGCGCTGAGGACGACGGACGCGAGCGCCTTGCGGCCGCCGATGACGAGCTTGTAGCTGCGCTCCCAGTGCGAGACTGACGGCGACAGGTCGTCCGTCCGGCGGGGCCGCAATCCCGAGTCTCCCATACGGAACACCTGCACCCCTAAGTCACCTGAGATCCGGGTGAACAGCCTGGGATCCGCGAGCAGTGAGGCGAGCTGGCTGTTGAAGACCGGCGGCAGGAAGCTCTCGGGCAAGTGCACGTGCTCCACCCCCAGTCGACGCAGTTCGGACAGCGCCACGTCTGCCGAGGTCGCCGCGTAGAACGGCAGCAGGCGCGGGTCGAGGACGCTCACCATCCTGGACTCTACGAAGTAGAGATCGCCCGGGCGCATCGACAGCACACCCGTCGACGACGCCAACTCGTCGCGCACCCGCCACAGGGGCGCAATCGCGGGCTCGGACTGCGCCACTGGCGGTATGGACCAGGAATCACTGCCGCCCACGGCGGCTCGCGCGAGCGGAAACGCCAGACAAACGGCCGCCTGCAGCACCAAGACCACGGACAGCAGCGCCCGCCCTGCTCCTGAATGCACAGCTCCGTTGGTTGCCGTGCCTGGAGCGTCAGCGGACGACGACGCACCCCATATCGAAGCAACCACCAGCGCGACCGCGGGCAGCACGACGAGCAGGTAGCGCTCGTTTTTGATCAATATCTCTTCACCGGCGAGGACCATTACGAGTACACCCGCGTGATAACACGCGATGAGCAGGATGGCGGCGACCATGCCGCGCGACCACACCGGGACACGCCCGGACACGAAGGCCGCGAACCCGCCGCTGAACGCAACGGACAGCACCCGTGCAAGCGCGAGCAGCATCAACCAGAAGACAGCGCCGTAGGCCTCGGGTGCAAACCAGCCCTTCAGGAGTCCGTACTGCGCGACGGCCGCCGGCAGGTCGATGCCGCGCATGATCGTGAAGTAGTCGCCCCAGGCCTGTGCAGCAATCTGGAAGACTGCGGGGTTGTCCCCGACGACGACGCCGAGCGTGGCGAGGTTGCGCAGGTAGGGCCAGGCAGCCACGAGCAGCATGACCAGGGCGGCAAGTCCCAGTTCCCGCAGGCGGCGCAGCGGCGCGTGCAGACCCCAGCGCCAGGCGAAGACCGCGGCGAATAGCGGCACGAAAAGCACGGCCTCCGAATGCGTGTAGAGCGACACGCCGAGTGCGGCACCGGCCACCACCGAGCGTCGGGTCGAAGAGCCACCGACCCAGCAAGCGACCGCGAGAAGCATTGCCGACGCACTGACAGGCAGCGCGTCTATGAGACCGGCGGCCGTGCCGAGAAACAGCAATGGAGCGGTTACGAGCAACAGCGATGCGAGCAGCGCCGTTCGTACACCGATCCAGAGGCCGGATGCGAACGTGAAGGCAGCCGCTGAAGCCAGGAACCAGGGCGCGACCCAGCGACCGAGGCCGATCGCATCGGCGGAATTCAGCATCGCATGGCTGAGATACAGCAGGGCCGGGTACAGAGGCGGGTGGGTCCATGGCAGGTAGGCGCCATAGGCGTTGCCCGCCGGATCCAGCACCGGCAAGGCCGCGAGGCTCCGTTCGTCAAACAGGATTCTCGCCATGAGCGCGTACTCGAGTGCGTCGTTCTGAGTGAATGGCGTAAGGCTCACGACGACGCCGATCATGAGCGCAATGGCCATGCACACGCCGATGAGGATCCGCACGTCGTTTCTCTGTGCGGAAGGAATCATCGACATCGATGCAATGCTGTTGCGAAGCGCCACGACCAGCGCCACCATGCTCGCGAGCACCAGAAACAGATGAAGCCGCGGTTCGGCGCCGGGCAAGATCAGCAGCACGGCCAGCGCGAGCGCCCCGAGGCAGAAGGGTGAGAGGCCGATCGCCAACGCGAGACGGACCGACCACGCATTTCGGCTACGACGCAGAGGCAGGATCCCCGCCACACCAGCACCAGTCAGAAGGGCCCCAGCTAGCATCGCCGGAGCGGCGATCCACTCAAGCATGGCCGCTCCCGATCCGGGAGTTGCGGAGCATGTCCCAGCCGGCGTGACGCCGCCCGAAGGCGGTCAGCGCCGCCATCGCGCACAGTGTGCCGCTCGCAACGCCCAGGGCTGCGCCGACGATGCCCAGCACCGGAACGAGCGTCGTACCGACCAGGATGCTGGCGCTGACGAGCACGAGATTCTGGAGGGACTGCAGAATCGGAAACCCTGCGGCCAGCATCAGGTTGTCGAAGGGCAGCAACGGCGACGCGAGCGTGATGCCGCCGAGCAGTACCAGCAGCGGCACCAGTCCTTCCTCAAAGCCCTTGCCGCCAACGAAAAACTCCACTGCAACCAGGTAACCGGCAACGGTCACGAGCGACAGAACGGCGACACCCGGCATGACGAAGCGTTGTGACACACCCAACAGTCGCTGGCACTCGGCCCAGTCACCGTCGTGATGCGCAGCAACCAGCATCGGTGTGATATTGACGCGCAGCATGGCAATCACGTGATAGATACCGTCGTACAGCATCGAGGCGAAACTGTAGATGCCGACCTCACGCTCCGACAGCAATACGCCGATCAGCAGCACGTCCACCCGGCTGTTGAACTCGAGCAGGGCCCCGGAGGGGAGGCTGCGCAGGCCGAAATCGAAATGCCGCTTGACCCACCGACGCCCCCAGTCCGGACCACGCAACTCGCCGAGCTGCCACAGGTATAACAGCGCTGCCGCTGTCGTCAGACTTTCCGCGACGATGAAGGCGTAGGACGCCACGACAAAACTGCGATCCGAAAACGCGATGAGACAGACCCACGCTGCCACGAGCACGTAGCGCGTGGCCTGGAGCGTCGCGAACATGCGCATGTGCCGCAGCCCATTGATGTGTCCGATCAGCACCTTGTTGAGCGGAAACAGGGTCAGCCCGACGCCGGCCGCGGCGACGGCATCCGCGCTCTGGCGGCTGCCAAAAGCGAATTCGAACACGGGGCGTCCCGCGACGACCAGCAGCGCCACCGTGATGCCTAGCGCGGCCGCGAGCAGCGCCGCACAACGCAGCATCGCGGCCCGCTCCGCGGCATCCGACTGCAGGCGTGCCGCCGATCGCATCACTGAGTAGTGGATCCCCAGCGCCGCCAGCTGTGAAGCGACGATATACACGGCATACGAAAGATTGAAGACGCCGAGATCCTCGGCCCCGCGAACGACGGCCACGATCACGTTGATCGCGAGACCGCTGATGGTCAGGACGACGAAGCTGCCCAGCGTCCAGCCCACATCTCGGGACAGCTTGCGATTGGCCGTGAGTGCGTCGAATGCCCCCAAGTGACTACCCGCTCCGCCCTCCAGGGCCTCAGGCGAGCTTCGGGATGCGATTGATGCGGACCAGCGCTTCGTCCAGGCTGAACCCCACCAGCTGTGCATATTCGCGCATCGACTCCATGCGGGGCCTGTTCTCCTCCTGGACCAGTTCCAGCGCCCGCTCGCGCGTAATCAGACCACGGCGGATCTGGTTGCTGCGGAAGGTGTCATGCTCGGAAAATCCGGCCACCGTGTAGTAGATGAAGTTGTAGAACGAGGCGGTGCCATCGCCGATGCGCCAGGTGCTTGCGGAATCACCTGCCGACTCCCAGCCGTAGTGTTCGCTCAGGGTGGCGGCGATGCGCGCCTCATCCCAGTCGAGGTAGCGATACAGGTAGAGAAATTCCCCGCGGCGCAGGTACGTGGAGTAGAAAGCGAAAAAAGTGTCGAACAGGGATCGATTCAGGTACGCGGGATTGAGCAGGAAGTTGCGGCCGTAGTACGCAAGCAGTTTCGCCTTGCCCAAGTTGTCCAGGCCGACCATGGTGTTGTGGCTGTGGTCCTTCACGCCGCAGAATCCGGTCTTGAAGCGTGTCACCTCGAGGTTGTTGCCGCCGCAAAAGATCACCAGTCCAATGCCCGTCTGCCGGGAAACCTCGCTTGCATAATGGAAAAACTGCTTGTCGCCCGCCATGAACAACGGAATCATCCCGAGTTCGGGTCGCTTGAGCCACGCGTTGATGTTGAGCCGAATATTGCGGCGCTTGGCGACGATATCGGCCGACCGGATGATGTGCTCGACCCCGAGCTTCTCGCAAACGCGCGAGCAGTTGCGACGGGCCTCGTCCGTGACCATGGCCCAGTCGTAGGTGTAGGCCACGGGCGTCATGCCGAACTCACGTTTGATCATGTGCAGGCCGTAGCAGCTGTCGCGACCGCCGCTCAGCGCAACGATGCAGTCCGCCTTGCGGCCGTCGCCCCGGTACTTCGCCAGTATGGCCGCGAGCGCCTCGTGGCCCTCTGCCGAGTGCAGCCGCGGGTCGTCCTCGCGGCAGTAGCTGCAGACACCGTCCGCGTCGAACGTGATGAACGGAAAAGTGTGCGGCAGGATGCAGCGGGTGCAGCGGCGTAATTCGCCACGGGGCGGATTTACATCCGTGATGACGGCGGGGGCAGCCGCCGGTGCCGTGTGCCGTGACGGTGGCGCACCCAGATCGAAAACCGTGGTGGCGAGGGTGGCGATCGAGACCTCTATTCCACCGCCGACCGGTACCTTCATTGGCCCGTGCTGCGCGGCATCGGTATGGCCGCTCGATGCCAGGACCTCGCGGAGGAAGTACCCCTCGGATGCGAACAGCAGGAGGCCCTGCTCTTGCAGCAGCGCCCAGTAGAGCGATCCGACGTTCGTCGCGAGCCACAGGCTGCGCCGACTGGTGCTCAGGCAGGCGACGTTCGCCTCGCCGTCGATCAGGCCGTATACCTTTGAAACCGCATCTGTCGGATCCATACCCCCGGCAACGAAGCGATCAGCGATCCGAAAGAAGACCTCGGTGTCGACCTTCGACGTCCGCGGCATTGGTGCGTGCTGCTGCCAGAGATCAGACTCGTTGACAATGATTCCGTTATGAACACCGACAAACCTTTCGGAAGCAACCGGCTGGTTGTTCTCCGCCAGGCCCTGCGTACCGTTGGTGACGAGACGCGAGTGGCCGATGATGGCGACGCCGCCATCCTCCGTACGGTCCGCCAGCGCTTCATCGAGCAGAAACGTCGCCTTGGGTCCGCGCAGCGTGTTGCGGATCGAACCGGCTGATCGCATGTACCTGAGGCCGGCAGCATCCGACACGGCGAGGCCCGAGGCCTCGCTGCCACGCCGCTCCGACGCGTGGGCGAGCCCTACCAGCAGCTTCCGGGCCAGTGCACGATCCGCTGTAGCGCCGCCCGTTGCGACGATTCCGAAAATCCCGCACATCTACTTGAGCGCCTCGTCGGCACGCCCGGAGCGTCGCCTGATTGCGAGCAGGATCCGCTCCTGATTTGCCCGTATCCGGTCCAGCATGTCGGCAACAACTCCCACCACCAGGAACAGCACCGACATGCCCGTGAGAAACGCCGAGAGGAACCCCGCGTAGAGGTATCCCGTGAACTTACCCGTCGTCAGGTAGTGCCAGAAGAACAGGCCGCCGAACGCCAGCGCGGGAATCGCCAGCAGTAATGCGATCCCCCAGAAGAAGCGCAGCGGAAAATAGTCGCGATAGCCCCGCAGGATGATCTTCAGCGCATTTACGGCATAGCGCCAAATGCTGCCGGCAACGCGCGACTTGCGGTCGGCGAAATACTTTACCTGGATCGGCACCTCGGCAATCTCGATACGCTTGGCGGCGAAATCGAGAAATGTCTCTTGCGTGTAGGTAAAGGCCCCGTGCAGGCTGAGTCGCAACAGGGCGTCGCGGGAGTAACATCGAAAGCCACAACTGACGTCCGCGAATCGCCTGCGTACCAGACTGCTGATGAGGGCGCTCATCATGCGGTTTCCGTGCAGCTTGACACGGGGCATGTCCGGAATCATGCGCGCATCGATGAACCGCGACGCCGTAGCCATCTCGGCCTGCCCATTGACGACGGGCGCCACAAGCTTGGGAATGTCCTGCGGGTCGAACTGCCGATCGCCATCAATATTGACCATCAATTGATAGTCGTTCTCCAGCGCATAATCGACCGCCGACTGGAACGCAGAGCCGACCCCGCGGTTGCGGGTATGTCGGACCACGCGCGCACCTACGGCCTCCGCTCGCGCCCCGGTGTCGTCGGTCGACCCGTCGTCAACAACGAGCACATCGACGCGGCCGACGCTCGGAATTCTTCGAGGCACGGCCTCAACCACCTCAGCGATGGTCGCCGCCTCGTTGAGACAGGGGATGGCGACCAGCAAGGCAGGCGCGCCAGCGCGGATCAATTGTCGATCATTCATGCGGTCGGCCCCCTGGGGGTGGCGGTGTTGCGTCGCTCACCAAAGCGAAGGTGCCAGCGGCTGGTGACGGCACCCAAACAGGCAAATACCAGCCAGAACCGCGTATCGGCCAGACCGCCACTGACCTGCTGGCACAAGGCCAGGAAGGTGCCCATGGCGACAATCATGGCGTTGCGCGACAGGAGAAAGGCAAAGTACGGCACGGCGGCGACGGTACCGAGCAACAGGCCGCCCTCGAGCAGGACCTCGAGAAAGAAATTGTGAGGATACTCAGCCCAGAAAAGCCCGGAGAGCGGCATCCACGAACCCAGACCTATGCCAAACGGGTTTTCCCCGATCATCTGCGTCGCGGTCGAGAACAGCAGCACACGGCTGCCAACGCTACCGTAGTTCTCGCCGCTCAGTCCGCTGTCGAACACCGTCACCGCTATAAAAAAGCGCCTGAAGAACTCGATATCGCGCAGCTGGTCCACAAGCAGACTGAGCGGGATGACGACACAACCGAGGCCGATCAGGGCAACGACCCTGCCCTTCGGTCCGAGCCGCAGCCACCCGGTGCCGAGGCTCACCAGCAGCAGGAACAGCAGCGGACCCTTGGACTGGGTCCACAGTACCGCCAGCGCGAAAATGACGATGCCCAGCCAGCGAAGCGGACCGCGCAGCAGGAATCCCGACAGCAATGCCGCCAGCCCCATCTGACGCGCAAAGACATTCGGGCCGTTCAGCAGGAAATTCACCTCACGATCGAAGAAGCCGTTCTGAATCTTGTAGGCAATTGCAGCAACCAGCAGGGCCGCGAGCAACAGCAACCAGATCCTGAACGTTCTATGGATACCGATATGAGCCAGCGAAAACGCCAGGAGGAGACTGCCCGTGGCAGCAGAGGCGGTGAGATCCAGCAGCGTCGAGGCACCCCAGACGACGTCCCGGCTCCACAGCAGCGTCACGGCGAGCGGCAGTACGAGTCCGATAACGATGAAAATGCCACGCCGCGCGGGGAGGGATAAAGGCAGCGCGAGAGCGAACAACACTGTTTGCACCAGCAAGAAGGTATTGAGCGGAACGCCGTCCAGCATCAGGCGCAGATCAGGAAGAACCTGCCCGATCATCAGCACGATCAGCGCCAGGGCACTACTGAGCTGAGCAGCAGGGACTACGGTATCACCAGGCGACATGACGGAACCGGCTGAAACCGGATCGCGTACGGCAAGCGACCCGGTCATGGCGCTGCCCGGGCCAGAGTCGGAAGCTGCTCCCGCAGAACCGCGAGCATCAGGCCGGCAAGCAGACCCATGACCAGCCCGACAGCGGCCAGCAACGCCCGGCGGGGGGAAGAATACCGCCCCTCCTCCGGCACCACCGCGGGGTCCACGATACGGAAGGCATATTCCGAGGAGGCAGTAGCGAATGCCTTGCGCTTCAGCTCGGACTCGAGCAGTTGGGCCAGTGCGCTCCGCACTTCGACCTGCTCCTCCCGCTCTATCTCGCGACGAACCTGAATGATTCGCTCATCTGCTTCACGGATAGTGCGAACGCGTACCTCCTCGTTCAGGCGCATAGCGAGTTTATTGGCCCAGTCCGCGGCCTGGTTTCGGTCGACCCAGTCGATCCGCAAGGTGACGAGCCCGGTTTGAGAATCCTCGTTGATCTTGCGGACTCCCAGGTCGAAAGCCTTGGTCGCCTGAAGCTCGGTAGGCAGCTTGGCCGGCAGACCCAGACGCCGCCAGGACGCGGGGGGCCGGTTCGCACTCTGCTGCATCAGGAATGGTATGTTCTCCTCGATAACGAACCTCCTCGTGAAATTGACGGACTCGAGGATCGCCAGCGCGAACGCGACATCAGCCGACCGATTGGTTCCTATGCCAAGTAGGGAACCGAGCCCACCGAGTTGTCCCGCGATTGTTCCAGACAACATATCGACGGGAGAATTCGTCTGCGGCGCCAGCACCACCTCGGCACGGTAGCGGGGCGCGACCAGGAAGCTGACTGCGAAAAACAAGACGCCGCCCGCGACGGTCGCAGCTAATACGACCGGCCACTGCTTTCGGAGTAGAAGAAGCATTCCGCGAAGAGCCGGCTCCTCGTTCATCACGAATGCACCTGGACCGCTCGAGACGGGCTCACCGCCATCCACGATGGTTGCTGACTTACGCGCTGAGCGTCGAGCGATACCACGATGATATCGTCGCTCTTAATCTCGGCCTTATAGCGCAAAAACCGGCGGTTGATTCTTACGCCGATGCCGGGCCTGGCCGGCGCCCGGTCGATGCGCCAATTGTCTGCCTTAAGGGTCGTGCTGCCACTCATGCGCGGTGGTCGTCCCTCGTCGGCAAAGAATCCAAAGACTTGTAAGGTCGGGTTTTGAACATTGCTGATCAAGGTCGCCAGGCTTCGCACGCCATCCTCGACCGCCACGGGGTAAGTCGCATCCACGTTCGCACGCTCCAGATTAAGTTCATATTTTACTCCGCGGATCGCCTAGGACTAAATTTGCGACACCGTCAGAACCGCGAATCGTGAATTTCCGATACCGACGAACTATCGCCCACTTTGCATCCACAAGTTCATGACGATGGTGAGTGACGCGGCGAGCCGGCTGGTCGCAACTCACGGTCCTCGATCAGCCCGGCTTCGACACAGCAGTCGGCGCCAAAAAACCCGGGCCGCCTCTCCGGAATTTTTGGAGTGGTTCCAGTTGGCCGCCGTTAGCGTATGGTAACCAAATTTCAATATGCTACAGTTACTTGTCTATTGTACGGGGTGGGTCACTGCAGGTATCTGGGTCTGAGCTCGGTCTGGCCGAGCCACCCTGCGGGATTTGCCCGCCAGCGAACCGTCGAGGCGAAACGGGCAGGGTCGCTGCTGACTTGGGGAGTACGGGAACATGCGGGCGAAGTTTCGATACTGGCTGATCGATCTGCCGGTTACCGCGAAGCGCGCGATCATTATCGCCTGCGACGTCGCGCTCACTGCGGTCGTCCTGGCGGCTACGCTGGAAATTCTCGGCCGTGATTTATTCTCCGGGGCAGCTGGCACGGGCATGCTCTTCGCCCTGGCCTGCTCGTTGATCGTCCCCGCCCTGGCATTGCAGCGACTCTATCAGGCGATCATCCGTTTCATCGGCGCCGAGATGATGGCCGGCATGCTACGAGGTACAGCGCTGGTCGCCTTCACTCTCGCTGCAGCGGTCTATGTCACCGAGGACGAACCGGTCCGCGGCGCAGTTGCCATCGCGGTGGTTTTCTGGATCCTGGCGAGCCTTGTGCTGGGCGGCGCCCGCCTGTTCATGCGGTTCCTGGTAGTCGGCAATAACAGGCACAGCGAACCCGTCGCCATTTATGGCGCAGGCGAAGCCGGTCGCCGGCTTATCGCCGCGGCAGCCAGCAGCCACGACCTGCGCCCGGTGCTGTTCGTTGACGACGACCCGACCCTGCAGAAGCGCGTCGTTGCTGGTATTCCCGTGACCGCGCCGGCAGATCTGCCGAATCTGATTGGCAAGCACGGCATCCGCCGCATCCTGCTCGCACTACCTTCCGTCGGCAGGCATCGGCGCCAGCAGATTCTTGCCCGGCTGGAGTCGTTGCCGGTCCATGTGCAGACGGTGCCGGACATCGCGGATCTCGTCACCGGCAAGGCGCGACTCGACGAGCTGCGCGAAGTGGATGTGGCCGACATCCTGGGCCGTGAACCGGTGGCACCAAACCCGATGCTGCTCGATGCCTGCGTACGCGGCAAGTCCGTGATGGTGACGGGCGCCGGCGGGTCCATCGGCTCGGAGCTCTGTCGCCAGATCATCGAATTGGGCGCAATCCGACTGGTACTGTTCGAACTCAGCGAGCTGGCGCTCTACCGGATTGAACAGGAATTGCGGGCCCAGCTACAGGAAACTCACGCCCACGTGGAGCTGATTGCCCTCCTCGGCTCGGTTCACCATCGGGATCGGCTCCGCCAGGTCATGAAGACCTTCGGCGTGCAGACCGTCTACCACGCGGCGGCCTACAAGCATGTCCCGATCGTCGAGTTCAACATGGTCGAGGGTGTCGACAACAACGTCATCGGCACGTGGTATGCCGCCGAGGCGGCCGATACGGCCGGCGTGGAAACCTTCGTGCTGATCTCCACCGACAAAGCGGTGTGGCCGGTCAACGTGATGGGCGCGACCAAGCGTTTCGCAGAGCTGGTCCTGCAGGGCATTACCGAACGCGGCAGCAGGACCCGTTTCTGCATGGTCCGTTTTGGCAATGTGCTGGAGTCTTCAGGGTCGGTCGTGCCGCTGTTTCGGGAACAGATCCAGCGTGGCGGCCCCGTGACCGTGACTCACCGTGAAGTCATACGGTACTTCATGACCATACCCGAGGCGGCGCAGCTGGTGATCCAGGCGGGTTCGATGGGCAAGGGTGGCGATGTGTTCGTGCTCGACATGGGCGAGCCGGTGCGTATCGCCGATCTGGCGCAGCGCATGATCCAGCTGATGGGCCTTACCGTGCGCAGCGCCGCAAGCCCGCACGGCGATATCGAAATCGAGTACACCGGGCTGCGCCCCGGAGAGAAACTTTACGAGGAGCTTCTCATCGGCAACAACGTCAGTGGCACGGAGCACCCGAGGATCCTCTGCGCGTATGAGGAGAAGCTTCCATGGGTCGTGCTCGAACACAACCTGCATAAGCTTTTAAAGGCCGCCAATACCTACGACTGCGGCGAGGCGCAGAGAATTCTGCGGGAGACCGTGAATGGTTACCAACCGGTTTCGGAGCAGATCAGGGACCTGATATGGGAGCGCCGCGTGGACATCCGCCCGACAAAACGTCCGGCTGAGGTCATCCCGATCGCCGGTCTGGAAAATACTCCCGTCCCAGCCCCGCGCCTGAACTGATCGGGTGTTGCCCTACCACACGTGGCGCCAGTTGAGACTCGCGCGGAACTCCTCGTCCGTCGCGCCGGTGACGCGATTGTCGAAGGACTCGAGGCCGACGGCGGCCTGCAGCTCGCCGAGCGGCAGCGGCCGCCGATGGCTGAGATTGACGCTGAGGTAACGGGTCTCGACGGCCGCCACGGTGTTGGTGACGCTCGGGTTGCCTTCGCGGTTGAGGTCGCCGAAGGCAATGCTGCCCACCCAGGCCCCGTCGCGCCGGTCGTTGAGCAGCGCGCCGAGCGTCCAGATCTCGGCGTCGTTATCGAAGCTGTGGCCGATCGCGCGGTCACGGTAGCGGTAACCGGTGGCGTAGATCGGATGCTCATAACAGACATCGGCCTGCCCGCCGCCGGTGATGTTGCCGCCGCATAAGGTGTCGGAGACCTCCAGGTACAACCGGTAGTCACCGAGAGCCTCGAAGCGGCCCCAGGTCTCCAGCCCCACCTGCGTGAGAAACAGCGAGGGCAGGCCATCCTGCTCGTCTTCACCGATTCTCTGGGTGTAGATCGCGAATGGAATGCCGAAAGAGCCACCGTTGAGGCGAATGTCGTAGCCGGCGAGCTGGTTGCCGGGCTCGTCTTCGGCGTTGACGTTCTGGCCCGCATTGTCGTTGCCGGCGAGCAGGTCGACGAAGGTGTCGAAGTCGCAGGGGCGGTCCCGTCCGCACCACATGGCGGTACGCGACAGCCCGACCTCGAGCCAGCTCGCTGGCCGCGCCGTGAAGCGGATCCCGAAGAGCCGCGCGTCGGGCACGGCCCGGTCATCCTCGAGGTAACCGAAGAAACTGACCAGGTCCCAGGAGCCGATCCAGCGCAGCCATTTCGATTCGAATGGCGCGGTGGAGTTGCGGTCGATGGTGAAGGCGGGAATCGGCCTGGCGTTATTGGAGAGGATCATGCTGCCCTGCCAGCCAGGGCCCCACCAGCGATCGGTGATGGCGCCGGCGAGCATCCAGTTGCCGAGAGCGATCCCGACATAACTGCCGTCGTAGCGCAGCTCGCGATCGTCCTCCGGATCGGCGACGTACTGGGCGACGAGCTTGACCGCGGTGAGATCGCCCATGCGCTCCACGCCTGCCGCGATCTCGCCTTTCTCGCGTGGCAGGTCCTCGAAGTCGCGGATGAGGCGTGGCTCGCTGCCGACGCTGGCCTCCGTGTGCAACCGCCAATAGCCCGTGGCGCGCTCGGCGCGGATCCGCGCCTTGACTCGCATGAGGGCTGCGGCCACCTCGTCCGGGACCCGCTCCGGGTTTGCAGTCTGGGCCG
>JAKLLP010000250.1 GCA_023150055.1 Gammaproteobacteria bacterium
TGTACAGGGAGGCGTTGATGTTCGGCGGCGCCGTGACGGTGACCGGCAGGATCACCCCACCCGCGAATGGCGCGCTGGCCCGCACACTGGTCGTGCCCTCGGCGACACCGGTCACACGCACTTGGCGCGACAGGGTGCCGGGAATGAACTCGATGACGTTCGGCGTCGCGTCGGCCGGATCCTGCGCGATAGTCGCCACTGCCGGATCGTCGCTCGACAGCGTCACGCTGAAATTCGCCGGTGCCGGCGCCGACAGCGTCAGCAGTACGAGTTCGCTGCGCAGCGCCTTCACGCTGACAGCGCCAGCGCTGAGCGCCATGGCGAGCCGCACGTTCACGGTCCGTTCATCCGCTGCATAAACCGGCGTGGACGCTCCGTCGCTCGCCCGGATCTGCGTGGTACCGAGGCCAACGCCCGTCACCTGCGGATTGACGGTGGGCAGGATGGCGCCTTCCACGATGAACACGCTGGCCGGGCTGACGGTGGCAATGGCCGAATCGAGGCTCTCCAGATCGACCGTCACGCCGCCGGCGGGCGCCGGCAGGGCAAGGCGCACCGGCAGGCTGGCCGACTCCTGCGGCCCCAGCTCCGGAATCTCGCCGAGACTGATCATGTTGTCCGACACAGACACGTTGGTCTGGGCCGGGACATACCCCGGCGCCGTCACCCGGATGTCCGCCGCACCGCTGCCGACGCCGCTCACCGTGAAAGTGCGCGTCGTCTGGCCAGGGCTGAAGGTCACCGATGCCGGCACCGTAGCCGCACCCGCGTTGGTGCTCTCGATATCGAACGCAATGGTGGCCGGGGCGGCCTCGGCGAGCGTGATGGTGGCCGTGGTACTCCGGCCGATGCCGATGAGCGTCGACGGTATGGCGACGCTCATGCTGCGATTGGTGACGGCGACATCGGCCTCGGCCGACAGCCAGCCGGCCGCGGACGCCGTGATCTTTGCGCTACCCGCGGTGCTACCCACCGTCACGGGCACGGCAGCGGTGGTCGTCGCGCCCTCCGGCACAGTGGCACTGGCCGGCACGGAGGCAACGGCCGTGTCGTCGGAGATCAGCCCGATGGTCAACCCGCCGGCAGGCGCCGGCTGGCCGAGCGTCAGCGTCAGGGTGCCGTTCTGGTAGCTCTTGAGCGCGAGCGGCGACGGGGTAAGCGCAATGGTGTGTTCGGGATCGACCTGCAGATCATCGTTCTCGATGGTGCCAGTACCTGCACCGGCACCATCGCCGATCGCCATGTTGAGCGGTGCACTCAGCATGACCGAGAAGGTCTCGTCCTGTTCGAAATCGGTATCGCCCACCACGGCGACCGTGATGGTCTCGGTACCGGTGTAGCCGACGGGGAAGTTGAATACGCCACTCGCAGGTGACACGAGGAAATCGGACGGCGATTGCGCCGACCCGTTGTTCACGGACCAGGCCACCGAGGCCGGTCGGATCACGTCGCCCGTGACGCTGACCGTGAAGGCAGCGTCCACGGTACCGCTGTCGCCTTCGGTGACGGTCACATCGGCGATGCTGACCCGCGGAGCGTGCTGTACGTTGACGATGGTCGAGTCGCCAGCAGTGCCGCCCGTGCCGCAACCAGTAGCTTCGTTCGGCTCCTCACTGACCTGGAGCGTGAACTGATAGGCACCCGGGAGCCCCCAGATGCTCGTGATGCGGGGATTGGCCAGGTCGCTGCCCAGCGCTCCACCACCGTATGCTCCACCGGGCTCAAGAATCGCCCCACAGTGGGGAATAATGCCGACGACCCCTCCCGAGCTGTCGCCGCCCGGCGCGGAGCACGGCCCGTTGCCCGGATCCCCCGTCAGTTGCCACTGATAGCGCAACGGACAGCCATCCGGATCATAGGACCCATCCCCGACCAGCTGAACGGGCACATCGATATCGAGAACACTCTGGTCCGGCCCTGCGATCGCGACCGGCGCCCGGCTGTTGGTGCCCGTGACGACGGCGGTATCCGGCGTGCTGTTCAGCTCACCATCGCTGACGATGAGCTGGGCGACGTACTTGCCCGCGCGGTCGGTGGTGAGCGCGTTGGTGGCGCCTTCCGGCGGCAGCCCGACCGCGGGCAAGGTCGCCGTGCTGCCGACCGGCTTGCCGACCAGTGCCCACTGGTAGCCCAGCGCAGCGCCGTCGGGATCGTACGAGGCGCTGCCATCGATAGTCGCCACGGCACCATCGGGCGGCGGCCCCGCCGCCACGCTCTGGTCCGGGCCGGCATTGGCAATCGGGCGGCTGCTCCCCGGAGTCGTGGTGATCACCACGGTATCCGGTTGACTGTCGAGCTTACCGTCGTTGACGATGAGCTGCAGGACGTACTGCACGCCGGGCAGATCGGCCACGAATAAGGGTTGTGCCGCAGTCGCGCTGCTCAGCGCCGCGGAACTGCCGGCCGGTCGGCTGACGAAGCTCCAGCGATAACGCAACGTGGCGTTGTTCGGATCGTAGGATGCACGCCCGTCGAGCAGCACGTTGGCGCCCGGCGATACGGAATCGTCCGGGCCCGCATCGGCGACCGGTGTAGCGTTGACGCCGGCGGCGATCAGCACCGTATCGGGGGCGCTGAGTCTCTGGCCGTCGCCGACGACGAGCGCGGCCGCATAGGTGCCGGCCACGTCGGGCGTAAAGACAGGATTCAGCAGGGCGGGGTCGGAGAGTGTCGCCGCGCTGCCGGCCGGCACGCTGACGAGTTGCCATGTGAAGGCGAGTACGTCGCCGTCGATGTCCGTGGAACCGCTGCCGTCGAGCTGAACCGCGGTGCCCACGGTAGCCGCCTGGTCCGGCCCGGCGCTGGCGACCGGCGCGATGTTGCTCGCGGAGTTGGCGATGAGCACCGTGTCCGGGGTGCTGCTCACGCTGCCGTCGCTGACGACGAGCTGCACCTCATAGTCGCCGGTCACATCGGGCGTGAAGCTCGGCCTGACAGTCGTTGCATCCGCAAGCGTCGCGGTGCTGCCGGCTGGGCGCGATACGAACGACCATGAGAACGAGAGCGGCTGGCCATCGGGATCCACGGATGCCGAGCCATCGAGCTGCAGGAGGATGCCGGTGTAGCCGGGCTCATCCCGGCCGGCATTGGCCACCGGACGGCTGTTGCAACCGCTGAACGTGCACCGCGCACGGCAGTACGTGGCATCGGCCAGCGTGATCTGGTTGTCGGCGTTGCCGTCGCGCGGATCGGTGGGGCCACTTACCGGCTGGCGGATCGCCGCCATGATGAGCGTGAGGTCGCGGCGGTCGATCTCGCCGCTGCCATCGGCATCACAGCGTGCAGGTGGCGTCTGCGCCGTGACTGCCCCTGCGAGCCCCAAACCCAGTACAGCCGCCAGGACACGGATCCGGATCGCCTGCGTACCCCACCACATGGCTCTTCCCCCTGAAATCAACTGACGGCTTCGCGGCATCCCCACGCCACGTCCACATTCTCAGGACATTCAGAACACCGCCTGAAATCTCCGGCGCAGGACCATCAACGTCCCGAGCGCACTGCCGAACATCCACACCGCCGCCGGCACCGGCACCACCACCTCGACGCTGATGGGCGCAAAGGCCGCATCGATCGTGATCACATCCCCGATGGCGTCGAGCAGCGTGATCGACGGCAGATCGAGCACGGTCGTGCCCGCGGCCATGCCGTAGAAACTCAGTTGTGCAAGGCGGAACGACGCCGGTTGGAGGCTCTCGAGCGTCGCTTGGTCATCCAGCGAGACCTCGCTGAAGAACAGCGAGCCTGCCACGCTGTCGTCATAGCTCGTGATGGCGCCCGAATAGGTCAGATCGAGCTGGTCACCCGCCGGGTCGCCGAAGCTGATCACAGCCCAGCCGAGCACGCTGTCGTCAAAAGTCAGCTCGAAATCGAAGGCGCTGAGCGACGGTGCGGATCCCGCCCCAAGACCGGCAATGTTCACATCGACCGTGACCGCCTGGCCGACGCCGATGCTCGTGGCACTCGGGTTGAGCATGATGGTCGCCGCCGACGTGGTGCCGGCGCCGATGAGCCCCACGAACAAGAGTAGCCACCGGCCGAAGAGCTGCGAGCAGATCCGGACTGGATTGGTTGGCATGTTCCTTCCCCCGCTGCGCGAATCGTTATATTTGGAAACGGCACGCCCGCCGAAGCAGACGTGCGCCATAAATCTCTCACAACAGGATCGGACTGCGCATCGTCCGAACGGATGATTCGGGGTCGGTTATGTCGCCATGGCTAACGCGCAG
>JAKLLP010000251.1 GCA_023150055.1 Gammaproteobacteria bacterium
GACTACTCGTCATGCCGGCTACCAACTCAGTCAGCGCCACCGCAAGCGCATTGAGGAGATCTTCGGCTGGCTGAAAACTGTGGGCGGGTTGCGCAAGAGTCGCTTCCTCGGCATTGAGCGGACTCAGCTGTACGCCTACCTCGCTGCCAGTGCTTACAACCTGCTGAGAATGGCGCGCCTGGCGCCAATCGTCACGTCGTGAGGCACTGCGCCCGCCGCCCGATGCTAACCGTGTGGCAACAGAAAACCAGGCGCAACGAGTCGACGACATGAAAATACTTATCATTAACCGCAGATCCGTCAGTTCTGCATCACCCTGTTAACTATCGGAATATAAAGATACGACGACATGGGTGCCCTCACGCAAAGCGGGCTTCTGGAAACTGCCGTCGAACGGTGCCCGTGCGCAGCAAGTCCGGAAAGCTCCGGTAGTTCCCCGTCTCATAGTGCAGGCGGCCAACGACAATCCCCGGATGAATGTTGAGTTGATCTGCCAACTGCAAGATATTCTCGCGAGACGGTGCGAGAAAAGCTGGGCTTCTGCGCCAAATGGCACGCGGAATAAAAGTCTCCCTCGCGAGTCGATTGGCTTCCTTTTCACGAAAGTCATCCGGTTCGGCATTTTCTAGGCGATCCACAAAGGCATCTTCCACAGAGGAAAGGTGCTTCCAGACGTGGTGCACTTCGTGAAGGAGCGTAAACCAGAAGGCATCGACGCGATCGAAGCGCAGCGTCAACCCAATGACCGCATGATCGCGATCACGCAAAAAGGCAGCCCCATCGAGGTGGGTCTTCGGCAGATGCGGTTCCACAATTACGACGATGCCGCGCTGGGCCAAGAACTCGATAGCCAGTCGCGGACCCTGCTCGAATGTGCTCAGGTGCGCGAGTTCGCGCAGCGCCTCGGCGGTAAGCTTGGCGGGTTCAAATCGACCCACGCGCTTCGCCTCAGCGGCGGCTCGCGTCAGTACGCGCGCTGACCACGCGATGATCGAATAATGCGTGCGCTCCGTGATAGCAGCCCCGTGAAAGCGACGCCGATAGAGGGCCGCTGCGGGGACGTTCACCGCGGTGGTGATGAACTCCCGCACAAGATCTTCAATCGGGTGCTTCTTATTGGCCGTAAGCCAACCGCGCCGCCTCATCTCTTGGATGGGGAAACGTGACCAGTTGAGGTCCTTGTTGTCGAAGGGTTTGGGCTCCGAGTCCACTGTCCGACCGCCGATCAAGATGTCGGCGGGTATGCCAAGCCCATTCGCAAGCGAGCGAATCATCGGCAACGTCAGGGCACGCTCTCCGGAGAGCACTTCCGAGACCCGGCTCCGGCTGCCGAGGAGGGGGACCAGGTCCTTTTGTCGCAGACCCTGTTCCTCCATGCGAAAGCGAATCGCGCTGATAGGCTCAGGGGCGTCGAACGGGAACTGCCGCTTCTCATAGTCCTCGATGAGGATGGTCAGAAGCTCGAGGGCTTCTGCGTCGCGGCTGTCGGGTGCAGGATCGAGCGCCACCAGTCGCTCCACGTCGACCAGCGCCGCCTCGTAATCCGCCGTGTCCTTGATGACCCGAAAATCCATAATTTCCCTAACGATGCCGCTGGTCGTATTCTGCGTGGGTGCCGATCCAGCGAACTTTCACGACGCCCATCTGATAGGCGAGCCGCACTTCCAGCCGGTAGCGATTGCCACGGACGTTAAAAATGACGATTCCCTCTGCCAAGAAACTCGCCGAGGGATACCGGTCCTTGATGTCCTGCGGCGTCTGCCAGATGCAGCCCTGGGCATCTGTCACCCAGTTTTCGATCCAGTCGCGGCAGTCGGCATGATCGTCACAGAACTGATGCAGGATGCCGAGGCCGATAACGCGCATGTGGCTTGATCACGCCGCGAACCTCCGCCGGTGACCTCACGTTTGGGAACGTCAATATTGTTCCCATCATGGGATCATTTGTCAAGGGCCGACAGAGCGGCTAGCCGGATCATGGCTGCTGAAAAAACGGGATGGCATTGAGGCAATGCTCTATGTCTCCTCAATGAGGATCTGGACTGCTTTATGGAAATCAGTCGCACTGGATCACCAGCTGATGGCCCGGAAATGGACTTACCTCGTCGAGCGTCGGCGACCCGGGCGCCCCCGCACGAAGGCAAACATTGAAGCGCCTGGAGTGTTACCGATGAACAAGAAGCTGTTTTCCGATCTGGTGACGAGCCTGAAGCAGGCTGGGCAGATCGCGCGGGGCGAGCGCAGACCCTCCCGCGTGTACCGGTTTTCCACCCCGCGGGTGAAAGCCATCCGTAAGCGGACTCAACTGTCCCAGGCGGAATTCGCTCTGCTCATGGGTGTGAGCGTCAAGACGCTGCAGAACTGGGAGCAGGCCAGACGCCGCCCCCGCGGCTCGGCCGCCGCCTTGCTGCGCATCATGGAGCGGGAGCCGGAGATGGCTCTCAAGGCACTGCATTCCTGACCTTAAGCGCCCAGCCCGGCCAGCGATGCACTTGAGGCGGGTCCCTGATGGGCCGTTTTGTTTCGCTGCTAGCCTCCTTGAAATTCCCTGATCCGTATCGCAGGGAAGTCATTTTGCAAACACGGGAAAACATGGTGCTGGGAAGCGCCACTTTGCGATCTGACGTGCTTGGATCAACCGAATTCCCTGTATTTTCCCTGTTGATCAGGGAATTCCTGCCTGAGACGGGTTCGGCAATGACTACGCCCACCGCCAACCAACCGCGGTGTATTCCGGTCACATGGTTTACACCTTAATCCGGAGACATGGTTAACACCTGCTTCGGGGGCAAAGGGATTTGGGGCCGGTTCGACCCGGCACCACTAAGGCACCGCTAAACGCCGCCGCATCGCGGCCAGCAGGCCGAGAGCAGAGCCGAGGAGCCATACCGCGCCCGGCACTGGCACTGCTGTGCTGGAGTCGAACACGTTGACGTCGATGCCGACTGCGCCGCTCCATACCGGCAGGTTGCTGGCGGTGAACGTCAGGTAGAAGTTGTATTCGCCGAGCGCGCCCGGGTTGAAGCTCGGGTACACCGGTGGCGTGACCACACCTGGTACTGCGGTCGCAAACCCGGAAAACAGCAGGTTCTGCGAGTCCTCGGCCACAGTAAGGCCAGCAGGCGGGGTGCCTGCCGCCGCCAGGGCATTGTTGATGTCTACGGTGCCGAGTGCGCCGAATGCCGTGTCCGCGCCCGGGTCGAAGTCGTAATACAACCTGAAGGTGAAGTCACCCAGGTCGTCGAATGCAGGATCGGTGCCGGTGACGCTGATGTAATAGCCGAAGTTCCACAACGCGCCCTGGTCAGGGCTCGGGCAGCCGACCGGGTCGGTCGAGATGCCGCAGTTGCTGCCCGCGCCGGGAAAGTACTCACCCGCACCGTTGTTCGACACCGGTGGGTTGTCGAAGCGCTGGTGGGCGGTCAGCGCCAGGATGATTTCCGTCGTGCCGTTGACGAAGACGTCGGTTATCGCGACGGAATCGTTGGGGATGCCGGTGCCGCCGAATGTCGCCTCGGGAAGCGCGCCCCAGCGGGTATAGATTGGTGTGGCCGTCGCTGCTGTCGGCAAGGCCATCGCAGCGGCGAGGGCCAGCAAAGTCGTTCTCGTTCTCATGATCGGTGTAGCTCGCGGGTGGCAGATTCGTCACATGACGAGGCATGTCGTCAGATGGAAATATATTGCGGCGCGTTCATGAAGCTCACTGAACATTCGGGTGAATAATCTGTAACAATTGCCCATCGCTTGTGATGACGCTGCTGTTTACCTGGGAGGGACCAGGGTTGCGCCGAGCGCTCGTCATTTCGCCCCTGTTGGCAACGGCCCTGATCATGCCGGCATCGGCGGAAGCCCCCCTTTCGTTCGGCGAACCGCTCGCAGTCAGTGCCACCAACGGGGCCGCGCTTTCGCCCGATATCGCGCTCGGGGCCGACGGCGTTCTGCATGTGCTTTATGTCGAGAAGGCCGACAAGGCGAACGCGGCAGGCGGCGCACGCGATCATGCCGCCGGCGACGATCTTTATTATCGGAGGGCGCTGCCCGGGCTCTCGAGCCTGGGTCCCCCGGTTCGCGTCAACTCGACCGCCGGAGAAATCTGGGGTTTCGCTGTCAGCAAGCCCGAATTGTCGGTGGGCGGCGACGGCACATTACATGTGTTCTACTCCGGCAATGCGCTGCAGGCCGGCACCGGCAAGAATATCCTCGTCGCGCGTTACACGCGCTCG
>JAKLLP010000252.1 GCA_023150055.1 Gammaproteobacteria bacterium
GAGCGCAGCCCGGCCGAGCGGCATCGGGCGATGAGCTGGGCGCAGCGGCTCAAAAGGGTGTTTCGCATCGAGATCGACCGGTGCGAGCGCTGCGGGGGGAAGGTGCGGATCATTGCCAGCATTGACGACCCGCAAGTCATCGGGAGGATTCTCTCGCACCTGCAGGAGCGGGAGGGGGCGGGCAGCACGCCGGCTGATGCCGCCACGGCCCACCGCGCTCGCGCACCGCCGGGGCAGGGGACGCGCGATCTGAACTGAAGCCGTGTCGCGCGCCTGGGATCCGGGCGCGGGGCGGCCGCCTGCGTCTGCTGCCTGGTGCAGTGCGAGAATCCGCCCCTCACGCCGGCATTTCCGGCAGCGCAATAGCCGGCTGAATCGCTCGGCCACCGCCACCGGGGATCGCTGCCAGCGCGCCGGGCGGCTACACTGCGTTGAGCATGGCGTTTGAATGCCTTATTCGCCCGGCATCGCGCAGGGTGAGGCGCAGGCCGGGGAGTATTTCCGTTGGTGAGTCGTAGTCGAGCGGCCGGAACAGCCGTTGCGTCTGCCGCGCCTGCTCGACGCTGTAGAGAGGCTCGACCGGCGCCAGGCCTTTGCGCTCGCGCTTGCGGTTCTCCCACTCGGCGTCCTTCTCGCTGAGATAAGCCGCGTCCTGCAGCAGCACGGCGCAAAGCTCGGCGGTGGCGCGATGCGTCCAGATCGGCCCGTCGAAGCCGCGCGCCATGAGCAGCGGCAGCCTGCCGGAATGATCGAGGTGCGCGTGAGTCAGCACCACGGCGTCGATGCCGGCCACGTCGAACGGAAACGGATCGCGATTGCGCCGCTCGTGTGCAGGCGAGCCCTGGATCAGGCCGCACTCGACCAGGATGCGGCGGCCGAGCGCGTGCACCAGGAAACAGGAGCCGGTGACTTCGCCCGCGGCGCCGAAGAACTCGACCTGCATGGCATTCATCGTCATGCTTTACCCTCTGTGCCGGCGTGCTCGGCGGCGTGAATCCGTGCTGCCGCTTCGCGCCCGGCGTCGCGAAATGGCTCGAAGATGATATCCACGCCAGCCCGCGAGAGCCGCCGTGCCCCTTCGTCGTCGTGCACGGTTGCCGCGATCCGCCCGCGATAGCCCGCGTCCCGCAGCGAGTGCACGAGTGCCAGCGTGATCTCCGGCTGCACCACGGTGCTGATCACCCACCGCGCCCGCTGCAGCGGCAGTCGCACGGCGGTCTCCGGATCCTCGGCATCGCCGTACATGGCGGCAATGCCAGCGGCGCGGCAGCGCTGCACGCTGACCGGGTCGAAGTCCACGCCAAGCGGGCTGATGCCATGCTGGCGCAGCGCCTGCGCCAGCGTGCCGCCGTAGCGGCCGAGCCCCACGACGATCGCCTCCGGCAGGCCGGCAACCTGCGCATCGGAAGTGACGGCATCGCTCTCCCTGAAGGCTACGCGCCGCTCGAAGAGCCCGAGCCAGGGCACGAGCAGGTCGAACAGCTGGTGCGAATACAGGATCATGTAGGTCGACACCCCGATGGTCACGAGGCCGACCAGCGTGATAAGGCCGAGCGCGTCGCTGTCGATGTGCCCGAGGCTGACGCCCAGTCCCGCGAACAGCAGCGAGAACTCGCTGATCTGGGCCACGGTCAGCCCGGCAAGGAAGCCGGTGCGCTTGCGATAACCCATGACCCCCATGATGACCATGACGATGAGCGGGTTGCCGATCAGCACGAACAGCGAGAGCATCGTGGCCGGCACCAGCTGCTCGGCGAGCTGACCGAGCTGCAACTTGCTGCCGAGGCTGATGAAGAAGAACAGCAACAGGAAGTCACGCACACCGACCAGCCGTGCACCGATCGCCTCGCGGTATTGATTGGAGGCCAGCGCGACGCCCGCCACGAACGCGCCGACCTCCTTGCTGAAGCCGAGCAACTCGCTCAGGGCGGCCAGTGCCACGGCCCAGGCCACCGCAAACAGCACCAGCAGTTCGCCGGAACGGGCGAGACGCTCGGTCAGGGGCGCAAGCACCAGGCGTGCGACCACTCCCACCACGAGGGCGCCGAACACGCCCTTGCCGATAACCTGTGCCGCGCCGACGAGATGACCCGCCGTGTCGTCGCCTTTCTCGAAGCCGGCCAATGCCAGCATGACCAGCACGACGGCCAGGTCCTGCACGATCAGGAACCCGACCGCGATCCGCCCGTGCAGCGCGTCGATTTCGCGCTTGTCGGAGAGCAACTTGACGATGATGATCGTGCTGGAAAAAGTGAGGGCGACAGCAACGTAGATCGCGGTGGGCGGTTCCATGCCAAGCGCCAGGGCCAGGAAGTAACCGATGACCGACGTGAAAACGATCTGGCCGACACCGGTGTAGACCGCGACGGGACCCATGGTGCGAATCAGGGTCAGGTCCAGGCGCAGACCGACGACGAAGAGCAGGAGCGTGACCCCGATGCTGCCGAGCAGGTCGACCTGGTCGGTGGCCGCAACCCAGCCGAGCGCAGCCGGCCCGGCCAGCACGCCCGTGGCAATGAAGGTGACGATCAAAGGCTGGCGGAGCAGCAGGCCGACTACGCCGACCACTGCGGCAAGCGCCAGCACGGCGGCGATCTCGTGAAAAACGTCAGGAAAGAACGGCATTGGCTGCGTCCCTGCGGCGCCGACAGGGACTCAGTGGCTCGGACCTGCCGGCGTCACAGGCGAGACGAACCCTTCGGGCTTGACCGCCAGCACCGAGCAATCGACCTCGCCAAGGATGCGTTCGGCGGTGTTGCCGATCAGCAGTCCGGGAATGCCGACGCGGCCAACCGTACCCATGAGGATGATGTCGCTGCGTGTGGCGCGCGCGACTTCAGGAACCACCTCGCCAGCGTAACCGCGCACCAGGTGCAGCGTGGCCTGCGCCGCATCGATACCCGCCTCGCGCAGCAGCTCGTCGAGCCAGCGCTGGTGGCGATTGAGCGTCTCGCCGATCAGTTGCACCGTTTCCGGGTCTTTGCGGCCAGTAGCGCCGAGGATCCGGTCACCGAGCACCTGCCAGGCATGCACCACGTCGAGTGCCGCACCAAAGCGCTGCGCGAGGTGTTGCGCCAGTTCCAGCACCTCGCGGCTGAGATTGCGTTGCGTGTCGCTGCGCGGACTGGGATCCACCGCGGCCAGGATGCGTGATACGGTCGCGGCGCCAGCGGGGTCAGCCAGCCAGAGCGGACAGGGGCATTTGCGCAGCAGGTGACGATCCGTGCTGCCGAAAAACGCAGCGTGCAGCCCGACCGATGGCTCGGCCGCCTTGACGACGAGGTCGTAGCCGTCGGCAAGCACCGCGCGGATGATTTCCAGGAAAGGAATGCCGCTCAGTTCCCGCGTTCGTACCTCGATGCCGGCTGACCTGGCGGCATCGACATAGCCTTCGAACTGCTGCAGACGCCTCGCGTCGATCTCGGCACGCACACTCATCACCGCCGGATCCTGCAGCAGCTCCGCCACGTCGTCGGGCAAGTCCTCGCACAGGCTGGCAATGGTCAGGCGGCCTCCCGCGTTTACGAGCCGACACAGGCGCGCGACCGCCTGCTGCGGGTCTTCGCCCGGGGCCGCCACCAGAAGGATGTTGTCGAAGCCCGGCATCCGCGCCCTCCACCGGTGATGGAACGATCTTAACGGGCGGTCACCGCCGGGCGCCAGTTACCAGTCTCGCTCGCCGAGGCGCCACGCGTGGTGGCCGGCGCGGCTCGCGTGCTACCTTGAAGCACCGCGAACCACAGTAAATCGACCCGCCAGCACGGTTCCCCCGGCGCTGGAAGCCCCTGCCGGGGATGAGCGGCTGGCGAAGCACTCCGGCTTTTCATTACATGCCGGGGTTGCCGCGGCGGCCCATCAACGCGACAAGGTCGAGCGGCTGTGCCGCTATATCGCGCGCCCCGCAGTGGCGACCAGCCGGCTCGCGCTGACCGCCCAGGGACTGGTGCGCTATACCCTGAAGACGCCGTACCGCGACGGCACCACGCACGTCATCTTTGAGCCGCTGGACTTTATGGCGCGGCTCGCTGCGCTGGTGCCCAAGCCCCGGGTGCACTTGACCAGGTACCACGGTGTCCTGGCGCCGCACAGCGCGCTGCGCGCCGAGGTCACCCCGGCGGGGCGGGGAAAGCACACCGGCGCCAGCGAGCGCAGCCCGGCCGAGCGGCATCGGGCGATGAGCTGGGCGCAGCGGCTCAAAAGGGTGTTTCGCATCGAGATCGA
>JAKLLP010000253.1:0-379 GCA_023150055.1 Gammaproteobacteria bacterium
CAGAACGCCATGACGACGACCAGGGTTGATGCGGCGCTGTTTTATGCCAGCCTCGGCTGGCGGGTTTTCCCCTGCGCTCCCGGTGCCAAGGTGCCGCTGGCCGGCAGTCGCGGCGTGCTCGATGCCACGACGGACGCGGACCAGATTCGCGCCTGGTGGGCGGCGATACCGGAGGCCAACATCGGTATCGCCACCGGGGCGGCATCAGGCATCGCGGTGCTGGACATCGACCCGCGCAACGGCGGGGAGCCGAGCTGGCAGCGGCTGCTGGAAACATACGGCGAATGCGAATCGATTGCCGGCGGGCCGCAGCAACTGACGGCCGGCGGTGGCCTGCATATCCTGATTCGCCACGACGAGCGGCTCGCCAGTTGCAAGC
>JAKLLP010000253.1:389-4212 GCA_023150055.1 Gammaproteobacteria bacterium
GCGTGGACCTGCTTTCTGATGGCCGGTACTTCATCGCCTGGCCTTCCGAAGTCGGCGGCCGGCGGTACGAATGGGAAGGCAGTTCCGATCCGACAGAAGGCGTGGCGCCAGGCTCGCTGCCGGAGGAATGGCTGTCCGGCATCGCGGGGCGGCGGCGCGAGAGCCCGATTGGCACGGACGGCGCGATCATCCGCGGCAATCGCAATGACGGCTTGACGGCGCTGGCTGGCGCGATGCGCCGGCACGGGATGACGGAGGCGGAAATCCTCGCCGCGCTCAACGTGGCGAACGAGACCCGCTGCGACCTGCCGCTGCCGGCAAGTGAAGTGAGCCAGATTGCCCGATCTGTGGCGCGCTACGCGCCAGACGATGACCCGGCGGCCTCCGCCGCGCTCGGCGGGCAGGTGGTCGATGCGCTGATCGGCGACAGTCTCGCGCCACCTTCCGGGTATTACCTGACGCCAGCGGTGGACTATCTGGCGCAGCCGGCGCCCATCCGGTGGCTGGTGAAGGGGTGGATACCAGAACGCTCAGTTGTGATGCTGTACGGCGAATCCGGCGCGGGTAAGACATTCGTCGCGCTCGACATAGCGGCGAGCCTGGCCACCGGGGAGGCGTGGATGGGTTGCGCCACGCGCCAAGGCGCTGTGGTGTATCTGGCCGGCGAAGGCAACTATGGCCTGCGCCAGCGGGTGGCCTCCTGGGCGAAGGAACGCGGGCAGCGTGATCTGGGCCGGCTGTTTGTCAGCAATCGCGGCATCGACATCGATCACAAGGAAGCGGCTGCTGAAATCCTGCGCGCCGTGCGTGAGGCATCAGTTGGCGATGTTTCGCTGCTGGTCATCGACACGCTGAACCGGCATATGGCGGGCGATGAGAACAAGGCGCAGGACGTGCGCGGGCTGCTCGGCTCCTGCGCGGTGGTGGCCGCAGCGCTCGGCTGCGCGGTGATGGTCGTGCATCACACCGGGCACGGTGAAGCGGCGCGGGATCGTGAGCGCGGCAGTTCCGCCCTGCGTGCGGCGATGGACGCCAGCATGCAGGTCCGCCGTGCGAAGTCTGGGGAAGTGACCGTGCAGGCGGTCAAGGCCAAGGACTGGGAACCGCCGCCGGCGGTCCACGCAGCGCTGGTGGCCGTGGACCTGGGCTGGACTGACGATGATGGCCAGCCGATCAGCGGTGCGGCCCTGCGGCCCTGCGCTGCGCCGGTGAAGCCCGCTGGAGAAACCAAGGTGGGGCGCGAGGCGAAGAAATTCGCCAATGCCTGGTGGGCGTCCGGGGCGGCCGTCACGGGCGACGGGCTGCCGTTTCTGGCGCAGCAGGCATTGATGACCTACCTGATCGAGCACGACGGCATCAGCAAGGCATCTGCCCGGCAGTACATCAAGCCAAGCGGGAAGCAATTGGTAGCCGTGCTGCTGGACGCCGAAATGATCGCGGCTCATGTCGAGCAGGACATCGACGGCTGGGCAGTGACGGACCCGGCCTTGCGGTCCTCCCTGATATTGCAGCGCAGTGAAAAGGGAGCATAGGGCAAGGCTGGTAACTGGTAAAAAAGTGGTAACTTTTGGTAAAAAGTTACCTTTGGGCATAGGCAGGCGACGTGCGGTAACTATCGGTAACACACTCCTTTAGGAGTGTTACCAGTTACCGTCGAGCATGCGGCGAGTTACCTGAGCAAAAATTAACCAGCGCGGTAACTTTTGAGTCAATTCTGAAAATTTGAGGGGCGAACACCGGGGTGGCCAGAAGGTGGCCTCGCCAGGCTTAACGTGGGGGCGCTGGGGGCGAGATCGGGGAAATCTGGTGCGTGGGTAGCGGCCTGTGCTTATCGAGGCTCAGGGGCGAATTAAAACGACATTTTCTGATTTGCCATAATCTGGCACCTGGCCGGCGGGAAGGGCGAGCCGGGTGGATGCCGGAAGGTCGGCCGGTAACCGCTGGTAAAAATTGGTAACTACCGATTTGTTACGCGGTGACGTGCTGGGATGCGGCAAGGTGACGGAATTTTGACACCTTGGGTTGCCCGAAAGTGGCCTGTGCTTATCGGGGGCAGAAGGTGAATCAGGATGATTCAGGCTATTACGAAAATGGCCTGTGCTTATCGGGGGTGAAACTCAAATCAGGACCTGCGTAGTCCATCACCTCACGATGGCGCCGCGCCCTGCGCGCCCGCCGCAGCCGGCGGATGGCCGCCTCGCTGGTGCGCAGGGCCCGCAGGATGACCGCCCGCGCCCCGGCTGGTGTGCCGTCCAGCCCAGCGGTGTCCACTGAGTAGGTCGAGGTGCAGCGAGCATCGCTGTGATTCGCGATGCGGATGGTGATGATCTGGTCCAGATCGCGACGCGGCTCGATGCGCAGGTAGATCGAGCCCGTACCTGGCGATGCGCTCATGACATGGCCTCCGCGATCTCATCAGCCCGCATATCCAGCCAGTCCTGCGCCTCGGCCTGCGTGAGCCGGTGGCGCGAGTCGAGGCTCATGTGGCCGAGGTAGTCGTCGCCCGGCGACTCGTACCACGATCCGATGGTCTCCCAGCGCGTGCGGCCATCGGCCCAGACGTGGATGTTGCCGCCCATATGGGCGTGGGTGCGATAAGCTCGCACGAGGCGGCGGGCGGCGGTGGTGATGGTGGTAGTCATGGTCTAGTCTCCTGTGTCTGGCCCAGCACCTCGCCGGGCATGGGCATATATTAGTGCATCTATTATGGCAGTCAATACCCGCCATGCCCAATTGACCCGCCGCTCGACGAACGGTATCTATAGACAGACGAACGGTAGCCACGGCCAGACGAACGGCAAAATCGCCAGACGAACGGTAGTTATCCACAGGCCAGGAGCCCCGCATGATCCCCGGAAAACTCGACACCGCCGCGCTGGCGGCCCTGGCCCCGCCACGAGAGCCCGAGCCGCGCCCGACCGGTACGCTGCTGGAGCGGCTGCTGGCCGACGCGCAGGCCGAAAATGCCCGGTTGTCCGCAGCCTACAACTGCCTGCGGTCGGCGCTCGCCATCCACGCCGGCGACCCGCCATCCAGGCTGGCGCTGGAACGGGCGGAGAAGATCCGGCGGGGGGAGTGGTGATGGTCAAAGGCACCAAGTATCCCCGCGATCGCACGGTCACCTGCGCCGTGTGCGGCAACGATTTCAGCTGCTCGTGGACGACGACGGAATGCTGCAGCTCGACCTGCCGCCGGACGCTGTTCTATTGGCGCAAGCAGGGCGTGGCGCGCGCCCGCGCGCGCATCAGCACGTACCGCGCGCAGATCGCCGAGCTGGAGCGCGTATGTGCGGCGATGGAACGTCCGCCGTGCAACGACGAGATCGTGCGCAGGTATCGCAACTACATCGCCAGCAACCGCGAGGCCGTCGAGGATTCACCGCGCCGCATCGCCGAGGATTTCGGCATTACCGTGCAGGCCGTGAACTACATTTTGCGCGAGACCGGGACAAAATCAGATGACTGACGATGAGGAAGCGAAAATCGAGCGTATGCTGCGATGGCAGCGATTCTGGCGGCGCGTCTGGCGATGCATCCATGGCGGCACGTAAAAAACTCTGGCACCCCGACATCGTGCGCCAGCGCATCCAGGTGAGTCAGCTACTCAACCGCCTGAACAATCATGCCGCTGGCAAATGCGAAATGTCCCAAACGCAGGTCCGCGCTGCGGAAATCCTGCTCAAGAAAAGCCTGCCCGACCTCTCATCCGTCGAAATGACCGGCGAGGGCGGCGGCCCGCTGCAGATCGTCCAGAAGGTCTATGCAGATCGAGATCCCGAATAACTGGGATCCTCGGCCCTACCAGCGTCGCGCATGGCGATACC
>JAKLLP010000254.1 GCA_023150055.1 Gammaproteobacteria bacterium
AAGGAGTCGCACCTGTGGTTCCGCGACCGGGTCGTCACCATGCTCGACGACCACGACCAGGTGCGCAAGGGCGACGACAAGGCGCGCTTCTGCGCGCGCGACGACGGCGGCGCGCTCGTGCTGGCCGCGCTGGCGCTGCACCTGTTCACCGCGCGCGCGGTCGCGGTGCTCGTGGTGCCGGATGCGGCTGAGGTGAGGCTTACCGGCAGCCTGCTGCCGCTGAAACTCGGCGGCCGGTATCTGCTGCGCCCGGGCAGCTATCTTCTGAGCATGACCGCAGCCGGCTACGAGCCGCTGTCGCAGTCGATCACCGTCGGCGACGAGCCGCGCCAGGATTTCCGCTTCGAGTTGGCGAAGCTCCCCGGTCGCGTGTTCCTCGAAGGTGCGCCGCGGGTACCGCTGCGTTTTGCAGTCGATGGCCGCGAACTCGCGCCGGAAGCCGATGGCAGCTACCTCGTGCCTGCGGGCAGGCGCAGCCTCGAGGTGAGCGCAGAGCGCTATCTGCCCTGGGCGACCACGATCGACGTCGAGGGCGCCGACGTTCGCCAGTCCGTGACCGTGCAGCTGCTGCCGAACTGGGCCGACGTCACGCTGACCAGCGAGCCGGCCGGCGCGAGCATTACGGTGGGCAACGACGTGCTCGGCAGCACGCCGGCGACGGTGCCGATCGTCGCCGGCGCGACCGAGGTCGAGCTGCGCAAGGACGGCTACAAGCCGTGGCGGCAGCGTCTGCAGGTCACGGCCGGGCAGGCGCTCGAGCTGCCGCTGGTGCGGCTGCAGGAAACCGATGGCCTGCTCAGCGTGAACAGCACGCCGCCAGGGGCGGCGGTGAGCGTCGATGGCCGCTATCGCGGCGTCACCCCGATCGAGCTGGACATCGCCTCCGGCCGGGCTCACGAGGTCATCGTCGCCAGCCCGGGCTACGAGACCGTCACCCGCCAGGTGCAGGTCGAGCGCCGGGGAAACGCGGCTCTGCGGCTGGAGCTTGCCGAGCGCGTCGGCCTGGTGCGCCTCGTCAGCGATCCGCCCGATGCCGAGGTCTGGGTGAACGGGGAGCGGCGCGGCACCACCGACACGGAGCTGCCGCTGCGCGCGGTGGCTCAGCGCATCGAGCTGCGCAAGGCGGGTTTCGTGCCCTTCGCGACGGAGGTGACGCCGAGGCCGGGCCTGACCCAGCTCGTCGAGGCCCGGCTGCAGACGCCGGCGCAGGCGGCGCTCGCGACGCTGCCGCCGACCGTGACCACCTCACAGGGTCTGGTGCTGCACCTGGTCGGTCCCGGCGAGTTCGAGATGGGCGCTCCGCGCCGCGAGCAGGGCCGGCGTCCCAACGAGAGCCAACGCAAGGTACGCCTCACGCGCCACTTCTATATAGCCACCCGGGAAATCACCAACCGCGAGTTTCGCGAGTTCAGGCCGGGCCACGCTTCCGGGGCGGAGAAGTACCGCGAACTCGCCGGCGCCGGGCACCCCGCGGTGATGCTGAGCTGGGACGATGCCGTCGGCTTCTGCAACTGGCTGAGCGACCGTGAGGGCCTGCCGGCTGCCTACCGGCGCCAGGACGGCGCGCTGCGGCTGGTCGAGCCGTTCACCACCGGATACCGTCTGCCGACCGAGGCCGAGTGGGCCTGGGCAGGCCGCTACAATGGCGGCAGCGGCGGGGGCCGTTATCCCTGGGGTGAGCAGATGCCGCCAGCCGCGGCTTCGGGAAATTTCGCCGACCAGTCCGCCAGGGCAATCCTGCCCAACGCGTTGTCGTCCTACGACGATGGCTATGCCGTCACGGCGCCGGCCGGCTCGTTTGCCGCAAGCCCGCTCGGGCTGTTCGATATCGGCGGCAACGCGGCGGAGTGGATGCATGATTTCTACACGGTTTATCCGGGCGTCTCGGCTCCGGTGGCGGTCGATCCCATGGGACCGGCGAATGGCCAGTACCATGTCATCCGCGGTTCCAGCTGGCGCAGCGCGAGCATCAGCGAACTGCGTCTTGCCTACCGGGACTTCGGTGACGCGGGACGGTTGGACGTCGGCTTCAGGATTGCGCGATTCGCGAACTGATCGCGCGGCAGCCGGGTTTCGGCACAGGGGATAGCCGCATGGAAATACTGAAGGTTCTGTTGGTGATGGCGGCGGGTCTTGGCTCCACGTGGATGGCGCGGGAGGCCACCGAAGCGGTGTTCGGCGTCGCCCGCCCGCAGTTTCTCACGCAGGCCGAACAGCCACCGCAAGGCTCGGCCGGGCGGCAGGGCGGGGCAGTGGCCGCGCCGGAACCTGGCCGCCAGAAGATGGAGGCCGACCTGCGCCGGGCGCAGGAGCGACTCGGCATGGGTGTGACGAGCGAGGAGCTCCGCGAGTTCCGGCCGACGCGCCCACTGCCGGCCGATCTCGCCGTCGAGCTGCCGTCCGATATCTGAAACTTGACCGATCCGGGACCAGTGACATGAACAGCACCTTTTCGCGGGAATTCGTTTTCCAGCTCTTCGCGCTGATCATCTCGGTGATCATCGTGCATGGCATCTACGTGACCGTGGTCTGGCCCAATGCCGAGGCCGTGCTCGCCGAGCAGAGCGCGCGCATGAGCCAGGATCCGAACTATGTCGCCGAGTCCTCGATATTCGTCATCGTCAAGGACTACGAGCAGGAAACCTGTTTCGTCCTGATGCTCTGGTGCCTGGCGATGATCGGTTACAAGGGCTATGACACCCTGCGGGAACGCAAGCTCCTCGCGCAGCAGCTCATTCCCATCGCCGAGGGCGTGCGCGTGCTGCCGGAGGACACGCGCGAGTACGCGCGCGCACTGCAGGCGCTGCCGGCCTGGCAGCGCAATGCGTTGCTGCCGCGCACGCTGCTCAACGCGCTGATCCGCTTCGGCGCCACGCGCAACGTGCAGGACGTGGCTTCCTCCACGCACCAGCTGGTCAGCTCCGAGGCCGACCGGCTGGAATCCGAACTGTCCATGGTCCGCTACATCCTGTGGGCCATCCCGGCCATCGGTTTCATCGGCACGGTGCGCGGTATCGGGCTCGCGCTCAACATGGCGCATCGCGCTGTGGAGGGCGATGTCAGCGGCGTGACCCAGAGTCTCGGCACGGCGTTCAACTCCACGCTGATCGCCCTGCTCATCAGCATCCCGCTGATGTTTCTCGTGCACCAGCTGCAGCTCATGCAGGAGCGCCTCGTCTTCGATGCCGAGAGCTACACCGACGATCACCTGATCAGGCATCTGCACACGAGCTGACGACCGCCGCCATGCTCACCGTGGGACTGGAGCTGAACGATGCCTGCTTCGCTGTCGCGAGGGACGGCGAGGTTCGTCTCGCGGGGCCCGGTTACGCGGTGGCCGAGGGCGACACGCTGCGCTTTGGCGAGGAGGCGCGGGCGCGCCTGCGGCTCAATCCGCGCGCCGCACAGCGCCGCTACTGGGCAGCTCTTTCCGACGCGACCCTGCCGCAGCCCATCGGTGGCTGCGGCCGCGCGGCTGACCTCGTGCACGAGCACCTGGCCGCGCTCTGGGCGGACAATCGTGACGCCGATGCGGTGATCCTCGGCGTCATGCCGGGCTGGACGGCCGCGCAGCTCGGACTGCTGCTCGGCATCGCCCGCGACGTCGGCATGCCGGTCGCCGGGCTGGTGGATGCAGCGGTAGCGGCATCTCGCAGGCCCTGCCCGGGACGCACTATCTGGCACCTGCAGGCGACGCTCGATGCGGCCTGGCTCACGCGCGTCGAGCAGTCGCAAGGCATGGCGAGGCTCGGCGCGCGCGAACGCATCGATCGTTGCGGCGTGGAGACGCTCGAGCGCGGCTGTGCCGAGTTCATCGCCCGGCGCTTCGTCGAGTGCAGCCGCTTCGACCCGCTGCACGACGCGGTCAGCGAGCAGCGGCTCTACGACGCCCTGCCGGGCTGGCTGGCGGATGCTTCGCGTCGCGAGCGCGTGGATCTGGCGCTGGAGTGGCGCGGCAACCGCTACCAGGCGTCGGTCGGAGCGGAGGCGCTGCGCGACTGCGTCGCGCGGCTCGCCGAGCCCCTGAATCGCCGGCTGCGGGCGCTGGTCTCTCCGCGGGAACCCTCGGCGCTGCTGGTGCAGCATCGCCTGGCCGACTTCCCCGGTCTCGTCGATGCGCTGCTGCGCCTGCCCGCCTGCACGCCGGTGTTGCTCGAGCCCGGGGCGGCGGCGCGCGGCGCGCTGCGCCTGCGGCCGGTACCGAACGCC
>JAKLLP010000255.1 GCA_023150055.1 Gammaproteobacteria bacterium
AGCGCGGCCTGCCATCGACCGGGTCGGATACTTCGTGCGGTGTCGGCGAGGTGCCTGCCATCAGCGCCCTTGCGCTCATGACGAGAAACGAGATCAAGCCCCAGCTCAGGCCCACCACGACGCCGACGTCGATAATGCCCCGCCAGGGTTGAGGCAGCCGATGGACCAGGATGATCAGCACGACGATCATGCCGGTACCCACCCAGGTCAGGCGCCTGACGCGCCGGCTCGCCCGATAGAAACCGACACAGAAAAACGGCGCCAGCAGGGCGGTACGGACATCGGCATACCGACGCAGGTACAGCACCCTGGCGGCGGCACGTGGAGAGAAGCTCCGCTGGAAACCACGATACCCTTCGGCCCAGGCCATGAACGCGGTGTTCGCGGCCAGCAGCCCGAGCTGCGCAGCCGACAGCTCCATGGCAAGCCCCTCCAGCGCAATCACTGCCAGACGGGCGACGGCAAACCCCAGCACGGCCCCCCACCCGGCGATTGCCCACGCGGCGGCCACAGCCCCAAGCGGCGAGTCCACCGCAGAGATCACTGCCGGGCCGTCCGCCGGCGACAGGTGCCGGCGGCGCGTGGCCTGCAGTGAGCTGCTATCATGGAAAAAATCCCGCGGCATGCGCGATTGGCAACGCTTGTTGCAACGCTCCCGACTCGTCCCCTACGCAGTCTAGCTGGCTTGGCGAACCGGGTCACGAAGCATGGCCCCCGATAACCGGGCGCACCCACGGGCGGTCATTGCGCTACCGGAGAGCGAGCATGGGGCGAAGCATCATCGAGAAAATCTGGGCCGAGCACGAAGTGGCCGACCTGGGTGACGGCACCAGCCTTCTGTATATCGACCGGATATTCCTCCATGAGCGTACCGGCAGCGTGGCGCTGAAGGAACTGGCTGCGGCGCATCGGCGGGTGCGTAATCCCGAGCAGGTCTTCTGCACGATGGATCACATCGTCGACACCCTCCCGGGGCGCGGCGACAACACGCGGATGCCGGGCGGAATCGAGTTCATCACGCAGACCCGTGAAGCCGCCCGCGCGGCAGGCATCAATCTGTTCGACCTCGGCGACGACCGCCAGGGGATCGTCCACGTGGTATCCCCGGAGCAGGGCATCGCCCTGCCCGGCCTGACCCTGGTCTGCCCGGACAGCCACACCTGCACGCTCGGAGGGCTCGGCACCCTCGCCTGGGGCATCGGCTCCACGGAGGCCGAGCACGCCCTCGCCACGAAAACGCTCGTCGTGAAGCGTCCGAAATCGATGCGGGTGACCTTCGAGGGCGAACTGCTGCCGGGGGTCACTGCCAAGGACATGATTCTCCGGCTGATCGGCGAGCATTCAGCCTCCGGCGGAGTCGGTTACGCAGTCGAATTTGCCGGCAGCACGGTGCGCGGGCTCGGCGTCGAAGCGAGACTCACCCTCTGCAACATGGGCGTCGAATTCGGCGCATGGACGGTCATCATCGCACCGGACGAGAAGGTCTTCGATTATGTACAGGGTCGCCCGTTCGCGCCGCGCGATGTCGTGCTCGAGGAGGCGCTCGGCCACTGGAAGACACTGCACACAGACCACGATGCGCATTTCGACCGCGAGATCACCGTGGCCTGCGACAGGCTGGCACCCCAGGTCACCTGGGGCACCAGCCCGCAGCACGAGACGGCGATCGACAGCGTCGTGCCGGACCCGGCCGGTGAGACCGACCCCAACCGCCGCCAGTCCATGGAACGCGCACTCGAGTACATGGCGCTCACGCCCGGCACGCCACTCAGTGAGGTGCCGATCCAGGCGGCCTTCATTGGCTCCTGCACCAACAGCCGCCTCACCGACCTGCGCGCGGCGGCAGAGATCCTGCAGGGCCGCAAGGTAGCCGCCGGGGTGAAGGCGATCTGCGTACCCGGATCGACCCAGGTCAAGCACGCAGCGGAGCGGGAAGGACTCGACAGGATCTTCAGGGAGGCGGGCTTCGAGTGGCGCGAATCGGGCTGCTCGATGTGTTTCTATGCTGGTGGCGAAAGCTTTGGCCAGGCAGAACGAGTGGTGTCGAGCACCAACCGCAACTTCGAAAACCGCCAGGGTCCCCGTACCCGCACCCATCTCGCCAGCCCGGCCACGGTAGCGGCTTCGGCCATTGCGGGGCACCTCGCCGACGTGCGCAGGATCCCGAGCAGGGGGTAGACCAGCCGATGGAAAAATTCACACGTCTCGCCGCCATCGCGGCACCGCTTCTGCGCATCAACATCGACACCGATGCAATCATTCCCAGCCGGGAGATGAAAAAAGTGTCCAAGACGGGCCTGGCCGACGGCCTGTTTGCGGGTTGGCGCTACCAGGCCCCGGGCAGCCGGGAAGAGAACCCTGACTTCATTCTCAACCAGGAACCCTACCGCAGAGCAAAGATCCTCCTCGCCGGCATGAACTTCGGCTGTGGGTCGTCCCGTGAACACGCCGTCTGGGCATTGCACGAGTGGGGCATCCGCGCCGTCATCGCGCCGAGCTTCGGCGGCATATTCCACGGCAATTGCGTCCGCAACGGCATCCTGCCGGTCGTGCTGGACAACGCCGTGGTGGAAACGCTCGCGGCGCTGGTACAGGCGAATCCGGCGAAGAACCTGCTGACCATCGATCTCGACGACTGCACGGTAGTCGCCCCGGACGGGACCACACACGTTTTCACGATTGCGCAAGCCGACCGGGAAATGCTCCTCGAAGGCCTTGATGCCATCGCGCTCACGATGAAGCGGGACGACGAGATCCTCGCCTTCCAGGGCCGGGATCGCCTCCGCCGCCCCTGGGTCTATCTCTGAGCGGTTGGGCTGGTTTCAGTTGCCCGCGGGCGGGGTCGGTGGGCGCAGGGAAGGAAAATCGGCAAGGAGCAGTGTCACGGTCTGGTCGATGGCAGGACCGGGGTTCTCCATCGATTTCTTCTTGATGCGGCCTTCCGCAAAGGATTGCCAGACCAGCGCCTTGCGCCCGGCATCCACCACGTCGATGTTCAGCGTGCCCTGCTTGTAGTTGATCGTCTGGATGTCCGCGGGGTACCCGGCCCATGCGCCGTAACTGCGGTAACCGTAGTACCCACCGTAGTATCCGCCCGCAGAGGGCGTACTGCGTATCTCCGACCGGTCTTCCACATTGAGCTGGAAATTCACCAGCAGCTCGGGATTGACTGCGTCGTAACGGTAACCGCGGCTCTCGAGCTCCCGGCGGGTCGCTTCCTTCAACCGGCTGGTAACCAGCGTCGAATAACCCGCTTTGTCGGTGGCGAGCGGGTCGAAAAATCCGAAGCTGCGGTAGTCGGTGATGCGCACCGAGGGATCCGCATCGACCCTCACCTCTGGCCCGGAGGCGCAAGCGGCCAGAACCAGGCTCGCCAGGCCGATCAACCCAACCCTGAGAGCTGCCGTACGCATGCGCTGACTCCTGCTGCTGTCCACTGAGGCAAAGTCTGCCGGTGCGGCCAGTGTCATGGCAAGCCGCAGCGCGGCCGCAGCCCGCTGGTCACTCGGCACCGACGGTGCCCGAGCCCACGAGCGCGTCGATCTCCGCGGACGAATAACCGGCCTCCGCGAGGATTTCGCGGGAGTGCTGGCCTGCGCGCGGCACATCGTGGCGAACGCCGAAACGCTGCCCGTCCATCGCCAGCGGCAGCGCCGGCAGCTTGGTTTTCGCGCCCTTGCGCTCACCATCGGTGATCGTTATGGGCAGCAGGCCCCCGCCCGCGGCCAGATGCGGGTCGTCGAACAGCTCCTCCGGCCGGGTAATGGGCGCAAAGGGCAGCCCCGTCTTCTCGAGCTTGGCCATCAGTTCGGCCTTGGTGAACCTCTGGAACGTCTCCTTGATCACCGGGAGGATGCGTTCCTTGTGCCTGACACGGTCATTGTTGGTATCGAGCGAGCGGTCGGCGGCGAATCCCTGCAGATCGAATGCTTCACAGAGAAGTTTCCACTGTTTGTCGCTGACGACGCCCACGAACACCTGCTCGCCATCACTGGTGTCGAACACCTGGTAGATGGCCCAGGCGGAAACGCGCACCGGCATCGGCGCCGCTGCCTTGCCGGTGACGGCAAACTGCGCCATGTGCTGCCCGACGAGGAATACGGTGCTCTCGAAAAGGGAGGCCACCACGTATTGCCCGCGACCGGTCAAGTGACGCTGATACAGCGCCGCCACGACGCCCAGTGCGCCGAACATTCCACCCTGAACGT
>JAKLLP010000256.1:0-285 GCA_023150055.1 Gammaproteobacteria bacterium
CCGGCGAGCAGCCGCACGCCGATGCGCGCCTCCTCGTCGATGGTCGCGATGGCCTTGGCGAAAAAGGTGATCGACGGACGCCGCTCGATCGCCTCGAGGCTGCGCGCCGGCAGGGAGGTCTCCGGCGCGCTGCCCAACATGGCCCGGAGCGCGGGAAACTCGAAGAATCGCAACCCCACCGCGACAGCCATCGGGTTCCCGGGCAACCCGACGAGCAGCGTGTCGCCCGGCAGGCGCGCGAGCAGCAGCGGCTTGCCGGGGCGGATCGCCACCTTGTGAAACAGG
>JAKLLP010000256.1:297-4190 GCA_023150055.1 Gammaproteobacteria bacterium
ACCGCCCCGCCGACACGCCGCCGGTGGTGATGATCAGGTCGCTGTCCTGCGCGAGCCCGGCGAGATCGCGGGCGACGCGTCCGGCGTCGTCGGACACGCTGCGACGCCGGGCAGGGGCGAGCTGCAGCGATGCCAGTACGGCATCGAGATACGGACCATTGGCGTCACGGATCATGCCGGCCGCATCGGGCAAGCCGGTGTCGGCGAGTTCGCTGCCCGTCGTCAGCACGGCTATCCGCGGGCGCGGTCGCACGGGCAGGGTATCGAAGCCGGCAGCCGCGAGCGCCATCATGGCCACGGCATGGATGCGCTGCCCGGCCCGCAGCAGCAGGTCGCCGACGGCGATATCGCTGCCGGCCTCGCGGCGATTGCGCCCGGCGTCGACCGGTTCCTCGACCAGCAGGGTTGCCGGCCGTGTCGGCGTCGCGGGCCGCAGCCGCGCACGCTCGACCGGGAGGACGGCATCGCAGCCGAGGGGCATCGGCGCGCCCGTCATGATCTCCCAGGCACAGGCCGGTCCGACCGGCGTCGGGGGCGGCTGCCCTGCGGTGATGTGGCCCGCTATCTCGAGCGCAAGCGGTTCGCGCGCGCTCGCCTGCGCCGTGGCGGCGCTCGCCAGCGCGTAGCCATCCATGGCGGCGTTGGCGAAGGAGGGGACGTCGGCGCCGCTGCGCAGGTCGTGCGCCGCGGTCGCCGCGAATGCTTCCCCTAGTGGCACGGTGCGCGCCGGCAGCGGGGACACGCTGTCGGCAATCAGCCGCACCGCCTCGTCGTAACTGATCACGATCGGCCTCGAACAGGCGTCATCCGGTTACCCGTGCACGGGCGCAATATGCCAGTCAGCGGTGCTGCGCGAAAGAACCGCCTGGTGCCTGCCGGCCCACGGCCCCTTGCCTGGCTGCCTGACCGCAATTACCGTGCGCTCATTTTCCGGCGCCGCTGGCGCGCCCGACAGGGAGCAGCATGACCACATCAGCCGAGCAAGTCACGACCGCGACGGGACCGCGAGCGGTCGGCGCGGCCCGCGAAGTGGCGACGACGGCGCCGGCGCGCTGCCGCGCCTACGCGCTGCTCTCCGCGTTGACGGCCTCGCCGCACGATGTCGAAGTGCCGGGTATCGACGTCGGCGCCATCGAGCGGCTGCCGTTTGCGACCGACCTCGACGCCCTGTGCAGCGAGTTCGCCGCTGCGGGCAGTGCGCGGTTGAAGGCCGAGTACAGCGCGTTGTTCGAGGTCGGCAGCGCCGGGCCGCCGGCCCCGATCCGCGAGGACCTGTTTACCGGGCAGAAGGCGGGTACCCGCGAGGACATCGTCCGCTTCTACGATTTCTTCGGCTACCGGCTTGTCGACCGCTTTGCCTGGGCACCGGACCATCTCTCGGTCGAGCTGGAATTCATGCATTACCTCTGCTACCACGAAGCGCGCGATTCGGCGGAACGGCTTTCTTACCAGCTCGGCCAGCTCGATTTCGCCGAGCGCCATCCCGCCAAGTGGACGCCGGGCCTCGCCGAAGCGGTCGCCCGTGTCGCGCCGGGTTCGTTCTACGGCAGGGTGATCGGCGCGGTCCGCGATTTCGTCGCAGCGGACCTGGCGTGGCAGCTCGGCACCGTCAGCGCCGCGCCGAAGGGTTAACCGACGTGCCGGTCAGGACAGGGTTTGCCGGGGTCGTTTTCAGAATGAAACCGACAGCTCCGGCGTTTCGCGGCAGTTCCCGTGCGACGGTTGCAGCGGTCACGATGGCGGTGGCGACGATGCTGGTGCCGCTGCCGGCCCCGGCGGCAGATGGCAGCGAAGCGTTCACGCAGTACTGCGGCGTTTGTCACGGCGTGGATGGGGAAGGCCTGGACGGCGCGGGTGTGAACCTCCTCGGGTCGGAGTTCGTGCGCCGCGCCTCGGAGCGAGAGCTCGTGGAGTTCCTGCAGACCGGCCGCCTTGCAGACGACCCGGCCAGCCGTACCGGCCGGCCCATGCCGGAGTTCTCCTGGCTGAGCGAGACCGAGTTGCCGACGATCGCGGCGTTTCTGAAATCTGCCGGGTCGTCATCCGTCCGTAACTGACTCCGGTTACGCAAGCCACCGCCAGCGCTCAAGAAAACCGCATATTTCTTAGGTAGTTGTCCGTATAGGCCGCTGTCGGCGGGAACCGGAATACTGCAGGCACGTGCTCGATGGAGGGGATCTGCGCCTGGCTGGTCGCCGCCGGACCGGGTGGGGCTTCGTTGCCATGACTACTGCGTTTACCCCTGACGAATACACCGTGCTCGTCGTCGACGGCGATTGCGAGGTGTGCGCGCAGCTCACCGCGCTGCTGCACAAGGCCGGATACCGGGCACGCGCCTTCCAGTCCGGCGAGGAGATGCTCGGGGAAATCGATGAACTGCCCGGGCGCGTTTGCCTCATCACCGAGATGAATCTGCCCGGCATGAGCGGGCTGGAGCTGATCTCGCGGCTGCGGCAGGCGAACATCAGCGCGCCGGCGGTGATCCTGACCCACCTCTCGGACGTGGCGACTGCCGTGCGTGCCATGCGCGATCGCGTCTCCGATTACCTGATCAAGCCCTACGTCGAACGCGACCTGATCAACCGGTTGCAAAGTGCGCTGCAGCGGCAATACGCGCCGGGCTAGCGACTTTTTCACGGAATAACCTGCTACCCATGACCGCCCTTGCGGCGGGAGATGTCCGCAGTCGCTGGGGACTACTCGCTTTGCGCGGAGACCGCCGGCAGCGGGCGGTGCGTTGGGGCCGTATTGGCCCGCAAGCGCCGCGCTTGCCAGCCCGTGCAGGGCGGGCTAAAAGCCTTGGCTGTCGTACCGATCCGGGCAAGCAGGCCGTGAATCGATTGCCGCCAGCCATTTCCCCCGGGGAATGGATCAGCGTGTTTCGCTCAGCCACGCGGCGTCCCTGCGAGGAGCGGGCGCTCGTGCTGCGGGCGATGCAGCTCGAGCACTTCGTGACCGAGCAGCCGGACGGCTGTCACCTGATGGTGCCGAGGGCGGAGCGGGCAGCGGCACTCGAGCAGCTGCAGCTCTATGCCACGGAGAACCCCGAGCGCAGGAGCGAGCCCTGGCCGGACATCCCGCCGCGGCGTGGGCTGGTGGCGGCGGTCGCCTTCGTGCTCGCGCTATTCGTGGCCTACTCGATCCAGAGCCGCTTCGCGTACGGCATCGACTGGACCGCGACCGGTCAGCTGATCGCGCGACGGGTGGTGGCGGGCGAGTGGTGGCGCGCGGTGACGGCGTTGACCTTGCATGCCGATGCGGCCCACGTGGCCGGCAACATCCTGTTCGGCGGTTTTTTCGGTTATCTCTGCGGCCAGTATCTCGGCTCCGGCGTGGCCCTGCTCGCGATCACCTGGTCGGCGGCGGCGGGCAATCTCGTCAACGCCTTTCTGCAGCCGGGCTGGCACCGGAGCATCGGCGCGTCCACCGCGGTTTTTGCCGCGCTCGGCCTGGTGGCGGCCTTCGTCTGGGGGATATCACGGCGCTTTGCCCTCGGCTGGGCGCGGCGCTGGGCGCCGGTCGTGGGCGCGGTGGCGCTGCTCGCCTACGTCGGCACCGGCGACGAGCGCACGGATATCGTGGCGCATCTCACCGGCTTTCTGGCCGGTGCGGCAGGCGGGCTGGCGCTGTTCAGGCTGGGGAGTCGCGTCGCGCGGCCCGCCTGGCAGGTCGCCGCCGGTGTCGTCGCAGGACTGACCCTGCTCGCGGCGTGGGCGGCGGCGCTGGTGCCATCGGCCTGAGCGCGGGTCGGATGCGGCCCGGCCTGCGGCTGCAGGGTGGCGGTGGGCGGTGATTCGGGCGCTCGGCCGGAGACAGTCGGCTATGCTCGGCGCGGGATGACCAATAGCCGTCGTGGTGCGCGCGACGGCTGCCACGGGGGGGAGTGAATGCAG
>JAKLLP010000257.1 GCA_023150055.1 Gammaproteobacteria bacterium
GCCACCAGGCGCGCCAGGCGCCGGCACTGATTGGCCGCCGTTGCCAGGTAGTCGCGGCGTTCCGCCGGCGAGAGCTCGTTTTCCTTCAGCAGCAGCGTATCCAGGTGAACCTGCAGTGTCGTCAGCGGAGTGCGTAGATCATGGGAGATATTGGCGACCATGCTGCGGCGCATGTCGTCCGTAGCCCGAAGCGTTTCCATCTGGCTTTGAACCCGGGACGAGAGGTCGTTGAACATGCTGGCCAGGCGCTCGATTTCGTCATCGCCTCCCTCCGGTGTTCCATTTGGTGAGCCGTACGTGCTGGCCAGAGTCGTTGCCTGAAACCGCTCCATGTCGGTTCGCAGCCGGCTCAGCCGGCGCGTGATCGAGCGAAGCAGAATGACCGTGGCGATGACCGCCAATATGCCGCAGGAAACCAACAGTCCGAGGCTCTCGTTGATGGTGTATGCCTTGCGCAACTGGCGAACCGCACTCTCGTGGTGTTCCCGGTGCAGAATCACGTACAGATAGCGCGCAGGACAGTCCTGGATCGTTACCGGCGCTGCTGAAAAAATCTCCCGCCCGTTCACCGATCGCGGATCGTCGCCGAAGATGGGCAGTGAAGCCGTGCCTTTCAGGAACGACTCGACCGGTGCGAGATCGATTCGCCGGCGTGCCCAATGTTCGGCTGAAACGGACGAGGCAACGACCTCTCCCGCGGCACCAACCAGGTAAATGTCTACGTCGGGATTGAGGTCCGCCAGTTTGTCGATGCCTTCGTGAAAGTTCAGGACCGTCAATGGCTCATCGGTGATCAATAGCCTGGCGTCGGCATACTGCTGGGCCAGACGGCGATTGACGGTCTGATCGGCCTCGGTGTGATAAGCCTCGTGATATCCGAGCAGGATCACGGCGAAGATCGTCGTCATCGCCAGGCCAAATGCCAGGATCACGACAAGCAGGCGACCGTAGAGAGTGCGGAACACGGCTAGCGTTCGTGGGTCGTCGGGTCGGCAAGCTTGTAGCCAACACCCCACACCGTCAGCAGCAGCTCGGGCCGCGCCTGGTCCACCTCGATCTTGGCACGCAGTCGGTTGATGTGGCAGTTGACGGCATGCTCGTAGCCATCGTGACTGTAGCCCCAGACCGCATCGAGTAGCTGTGAGCGACTGTAAACACGGCCAGGGTTGCGCGTGAAGAACAGGAGCAAGTCGAACTCCTTGGGAGTCAGGCTCACCGACTTGCCCCGGACGATCACCTGACGGGCGCGAGGATCGATCCGGACATTGTGAGCCAGCTGGATTGGCTGAGTATCCGTCGCTGAAACGGCGGCGAGGCCGTCAATCCGCCGCAGCAGCGCTTTGATGCGCGCAGTCAGTTCGGCAATACCGAATGGTTTGGCCATGTAGTCGTCGGCTCCCAATTCGAGGCCGAGCACTTTGTCTACCTCCGTGTTGCGGGCGGTCAGCATCACGATCGGCGTCTGCACGTGTCGCGTCCGCAGGTGGCGACATACTTCGAGTCCGTCCATGCCCGGGAGCATGAGATCGAGCAGGATCAGATCGAATGTCCCGGTCTCCGCCGCCCGCAGGCCTGCATCTCCCCGGAACACCGACTGGACGGCGAAACCACTGTCCTCGAGATGCCGGGCGATGAGCGCGGCCAGCTCCTTCTCGTCTTCGATGATCAATATGCGCCGTTTGGCCGGTTCCACGGTGATTCACCGAAGGTCATCAATTGGTGGGCCAGGTTCAGGATATTGAGTCGAGCGGTAGGGGAAATCACCTACGCCACTGCAATTGCGATCATTTCGAGACACTTTTCATGCTTGCAATCGCTAGTTTTTACTCATCGGTGCGGAAGAGCAACTGCTACGGGAGAAAGGACGATGTCGAAAATAACGGCACACGCAGGACCCCAGGTGAAATCAGGGGATCGCCACGCGCCGGACGCGACAGATCCCTGCGGCGCTTCTTGTGTCGACGGTTCGGAGGTTCGGACGCCCAAGGAAGACCGCTGCCGCATGATCGCGGAAGCGGCCTATTTGCGGGCCTTGGAGCGCAACTTTGCACCCGGCGGGGAGATTGATGACTGGTTACAGGCTGAGAGGGAAATCGACGCTAAGTTTCCGCATCTGTCTGGCAATTTTATCTCCCGTCCCTGATGGCCGGCAGCTGGCATGATGAGCCGGTAGAGCAGGTCGCCGCCCAGCTCAAGGCGGACCCGATCCGTGGCCTTGCAGTTGCTGAGGCCGAGGGACGGTTGCGCACTGACGGGCCAAATGAGCTGCGCAAAGGCAAGGCCGTCTCGCCCCTCGTCATACTGGCGGCGCAATTCGAGAGCCTGGTGATCTGGGTCCTGATCGGCGCAGCGCTGGTATCCGTGGCCGTGGGTGAGGTGGTGGATGGGATGGCCATCATCGCCATCGTGGCGTTGAACGCCATCATCGGCTTTGTCCAGGAATATCGCGCCGAGAAAGCCGCAGCCGCGCTGGCACGCCTCGCCGCGCCGCGCGCCCGCGTCGTTCGGGATGGTCGCGCCCAGGTGTTGCGTGCGGCGGACGTGGTTCCTGGTGATGTGCTGCTTCTCGAGGCCGGGGATCTCGTGGCTGCCGATGCCCGACTCATCGAGGCGTCCGCGCTGCGCACCACGGAGGCTGCGCTGACAGGGGAATCCGAGCCGGTCGAGAAGCGGACCGGCATATTTGCGCGCGCGACCCCTATTGCTGATCGCCGCAACATGGTTTTTCTTGGCACCAGCGTTGCGGCAGGGTCGGGTCGGGCGTTGGTCGTTGCGACCGGCATGGGTACCGAGATCGGCCATATCGCCCGGTTGCTGGAAACTGCAAACGACGATGCCACGCCTCTCCAGCGGCGACTCGATCAGGTCGCGCGACGGCTGCTGTGGGCCTGTCTGATGATCGTTGCGGTGGTCTTCGGGCTCGGGTTCTTGCGTGGTATTGCGCCCTTTGAGCTGTTCCTGAGCGCCGTCAGCCTGGCAGTCGCTGCGGTCCCGGAGGGCCTGCCCGCAGTCGTCACTGTGGCCCTGGCATTGGGCGTGCAGCGGATGGTGCGCCGCAATGCTCTGGTGCGGCGCCTGCCGGCGGTGGAGACACTCGGCTGCGCCCAGGTCATCTGCACGGACAAGACCGGGACTCTGACCGTTGGGGAAATGACGGCGCGAAAGCTGGTCACCAGCGGCCGGCTGTACCAGATCAGCGGTGAAGGCTACGCGACGGACGGCGCTTTTTTCTCCGACGGTGAGGAACACACCGTCGGCGAGGACCTCTTGCTGCGTGACCTCCTTCAGGTTGCCGCCGCCTGCAACGACGCGGAACTCCAGGAGAAGGCTGGTCGGCCAGCGGTGGTCGGGGACCCGACCGAGGGAGCGCTTCTGGTGGCGGCGGCCAAGGGGGGGATCACCCGGTCAGCACTCGAATCGGAAATGCCGCGCCTGCGGACCGTGCCTTTCGACTCCGACCGCAAACGCATGACGATCGTACGCGCACGGGGCGCGGACGCCATGGCTTTCGTGAAGGGCGCGCCGGAGGTAATCATCGAGCGCTGCACCCACATCCTCACTGAGCAGGGTTCAGTCGAGTTGTCGGCCAGCGACCGCAGCAGGCTGGCACAGGCAGGCGCTCTGATGGCGAACGATGCCTTGCGGGTGCTGGCATTGGCGCGGCGGGCGCTACCGCAACCGGTTACGCCCGACGATAACAATGACGTTGAACAGGGCCTCACGCTGGTCGGCCTGATCGGGCTTCAGGATCCACCCCGGGCGGAAGCCCGGGAAGCGGTCGCGAAGTGCAATCGTGCGGGCATCAAGACGGTGATGATCACCGGCGATCACCCGGATACCGCGCGTGCGATCGCCCGCGAGCTTGGAATCCTGGGTACCGGCGACGGCGTGCTTGTCGGGGTGGAGCTGGAACGCCTGACTCGCGAGGCGCTGGCCGGTCGCGTCAGTGACATCGCCGTGTACGCCCGGGTCACCGCGGAACACAAGCTCCGTATCGTGCGGGCCTGGAAGGCTCGTGGTGCGATCGTTGCCATGACGGGTGATGGGGTCAATGATGCTCCGGCACTCAAGGAAGCGTCGATCGGCATTGCCATGGGAATCACCGGGACCGAGGTGACCAAGGAGGCCGCCCACATCATCATCACGGACGACAACTTCGCCTCGATCGTGGCCGCGGTGG
>JAKLLP010000258.1 GCA_023150055.1 Gammaproteobacteria bacterium
GGTGCACATTGCCAGTCGTGTGACTGTCGGAAGCCTCGCCAACTGGGGGCGGATGCCGGAAACCGCGCTCTACCCCGACTTTGCCGAGAGTCCACTGATCGAGGCGCTTGCCGACTCGCAGGCCGTGCTGATCCATGGCCCGCTCCAGAGCGGCAAGACGACGCTCGCGCACATCGTGGCCAATGAGCTCGGCGTCAACCTGCGCCACACTTCCGGTCCGGTGATCGAGCGGCCCGGCGACCTCGCGGCACTGCTCACCAACCTCGAGGCTCGCGACGTGCTCTTCGTCGACGAAATCCATCGGCTGAGCCCGGTCGTCGAGGAGGTGCTCTACCCTGCGATGGAGGACTTCCAGCTCGACATCATGATCGGTGAGGGGCCTGCTGCCCGCTCCATCAAGCTCGAGCTGCCGCCGTTCACCCTGGTCGGGGCGACGACGCGTGCGGGACTCCTCACGTCACCGCTGCGTGATCGCTTCGGCATCGTCCAGCGGCTGGAGTTTTACACGGACGAGGAGCTGCTGGAGATCACGCTGCGCTCGGCTGGCATACTCGGGGTGGCGATCGACGAGGCCGGCGCCCGGCTGATTGCCACGCGGGCGCGTGGCACACCGCGAATTGCCAACCGGCTGCTCCGCCGGGCGCGGGACTACGCGCAGGTCAAGGGCGAGGGACGGGTCGATGCGGTCACGGCCGGCGCCGCGATGCAGATGCTCGATGTGGATCCCAATGGATTCGACGTGATGGATCGCCGCCTGCTGCTCGCCATCATCGAGAACTTCGGTGGCGGCCCGGTGGGCATCGAGTCGCTGGCAGCGGCGCTGAGCGAAGAGCGCGGCACGATCGAGGACGTGCTGGAACCCTTCCTCATCCAGCGCGGTTTCCTCATGCGCACTGCGCGCGGCCGCGTGGCGACCGCGCGCGCCTATCAGCATTTCGGGCTGCCGATGCCGCGCGCTCAGCGTGACCCCACGCCTTCGCTGTTCGACGGCGAGCCGGGGAATACCGGGGGTCGGAGTGGCCATTGACGGGAGTCACCGCGCCGCCCGGTGTCGCAGGAGGTGCCCATGATGGGCGCCGAGTGGCACTGGTTTGCCGTTCGGGTTTATTACGAGGACACCGATGCGCAGGGCGTCGTGTATTACGCCAATTACCTGCGGTTCATGGAGCGCGGTCGCACGGAGTGGCTGCGCGCGCACGGGGTCGAGCAGGATCGCCTGCAGGTAGAGCAGGGGTTGTGCTTCTCGATCGTCGATGCGCAGCTGCGGTTCCACCTGCCGGCCCGTTTCAATGACGAGCTGCTGGTGGGCACCTTGCTGGTAGATTGTCAGCGGGTGCGCTTCGTCATCGACCAGGAGGTCCGGCGCGCGCGCGACCGGGCGTTGCTGGCCAGCGCGCGCTATACGGCGGCATGCCTGGATGTGGCGACATTCCGGCCGAGACGCATGCCGCCGGGCCTGTTGCCGCAGGCCGATGAGAACCAGGCTGATTTTTCTGCGGGTGAGAACAGATGACCGGAAGCCATTCATTTTTAGAACTGATCCTCGGCGCGAGCTTCGTGGTGCAGCTCGTCATGCTGCTGCTGCTGACGGCCTCGGTCGCCTCATGGGCGATCATTCTGCGCAAGCGGCGGGTGCTGCAGCAGGCGACTACGGGCTCGGACGCCTTCGAATCGACCTTCTGGTCGGGCGGGGACCTGACCTCGATCTATCGCGACATCACCCGTGACGGCGCGACCCCCACGGACATGGCGGGCCTGTTCGAAGCCGGGTTTCGCGAGTTCCGCCGCCTCGCCCAGCAGCCCGGTCTCGGCGCCGAGCAGATCCTCGAGGGCTGTCACCGGGCCATGCGCGTGGCACAGTTGCGCGAGACTGACCGCCTCGAGCAGAGCCTCGCGATGCTCGCCACCATCGGCTCGACCAGTCCGTATGTCGGACTCTTCGGCACGGTGTGGGGGATCATGAATTCCTTCCAGGCCATCGGCAACGTGCAATCCGCGACACTCGCCATGGTGGCGCCCGGCATCTCCGAGGCGCTGATCGCCACGGCGATGGGCCTGTTTGCCGCGATTCCCGCGGTGATCGCCTACAACCGTTATGCCGACAAGGTGACGCGCCTGGAAGTGCGCTTCGATGCCTTCACCGAGGAGTTCTCGGCGATCCTGCAGCGGCACGCGCATGCGCATGCCCGCGCCAGGGATCCGCGGGAGGAGCGGTAACCGCCTATGCGCACCACCCGCAAGCGCCGCCTGATGGGGGAAATCAACGTCGTGCCCTACATCGACGTGATGCTCGTGCTGCTCATTATTTTCATGGTAACCGCGCCGCTGCTGACCCAGGGTATCGAAGTCGAGCTGCCGAAAGCGGCGGCCGAGCCGCTGGAGGCCGGCAAGGAGGACGAGCCGCTGGTGCTGTCGGTGGACGCCGCCGGACAGTTTTACCTCAACATCGGTGATGACGAGGATGCGCCCATCGACGCGGAGCGCGTCGTCAGCCTGGCCGCGGTGGTGCTGCGGCAGAAACCTGCCACGCCCGTGCTGGTCAAGGCCGACCAGCGAGTGCCCTACGGGCGCGTGGTGGAGGCGATGGTGCTGCTGCAGGAAGCGGGCGCGGAGAAGATCGGTTTCCTGACGGATCCGCCCGACAACCCGGCACGCGGCCGCAACCGCCGCGCGGGCTGAGCGGACAGGGCGCTTCGATGGCGCGTGCGCTGCCGCTGCAAAACGATTTTCTGCGCGAGCACGCGCTCGTGCTGGCGCTGTCCGTGCTGCTGCACCTGGCGCTGGTCGTCCTGCTGGCGCTGAACTTGAACTTCCTGCCGTTGCGCCAGCCACAGCCGCAGCGGCTCGCGATCCAGGCCACGGTGGTGGACCAGTCGGCAATCCGTCGGCGGGAGCAGGAGAAAGAGCGGCAGCGGCGCGAAGCGCAGGCGGCCGCGCAGCAAGCGCGGGAGGCGGAGCGCGCCGAGCGGGAGCGGGCGGAGCGGGAGCGCCAGGCAGCGCTCGAGCGGCAGCAGGCCGAGCGGGAGCGCCAGGAACAGCAGGCCGCATCACAGCGCCGCGCCGAGGCCGAGACCAAGCGTCGCCAGGAGGCCGAGACCAAGCGTCGCCAGGAGGCTGAGGCCAGGCGTCGCCAGCAGGAGGCCGAGCAGGCCCGCAAGGCAAAGGAGGAGGCGCGCCGGAAAGCCGAAGCCGAGAAGCGTGCCGCAGCCGAGGCGGCGCGCAAGGCCGCGGCCGAACGCCTGCAGCAACAACGCGAGGCCGAACTCGCCCGTCAGCTGGCGGCCGAGGAGGAGCTGATGGCGGCGGCGGACTCCGGGGCCCTGGACCAGTATGCGGAGATCATCCGCCAGAAGGTCGAACGCAACTGGATCCGGCCGGCCAGCGCGAGGGAGGGGCTGAACTGCACCGTGCTCGTGCGCCAGATACCCGGCGGCGAGGTGGTGGAGGTGCGGGTCACGGAGTGCAACGGTGATGCCGCGGTGGTGCGTTCGATCGAGGCCGCCGTGCTGCGTTCCTCGCCGCTGCCGCCGCCACCGAACCCGGCGCTGTTCGAGCGCAGCTTGCGTTTCGTGTTTCGCCCGCGGGATTGAGTTGCGGCCCCCCTCAGCAACGCCGCCGCAGCCGTGGACGATCGCCATCCCGGATCTTGCCGCGCTTGCAGATTGCGGCCAAACCCGAACAATAGCGGCCCTTGTACCTGGCAGCGCGGAGGCGCGATGCGGATCCTGATCGTCCTGTTGACCGGACTGCTGACGCTGGCGGCGATGCCGTCGGCACAGGCGGAATTGCGTATCGAGATCAGCCGCGGCGCCGAGCGTCCCATGCCCGTGGCGATCGTCCCTTTCGGTTGGCAGGGCAACGGCCAGGCGGCCTTCGATGTGGCCAGCCTGGTGGCCCGGGACCTGGCGAGTACCGGGCGGTTCCAGCCGCTGGCGCCGACGGAAATGCCGCAGCGCCCCACGGCTGCTGCCGACGTGGACCTGCCCGACTGGAAGATGGTCGGGGTGGAGGCGGTAGCGGTCGGCGAGCTTCTGCAGACCGGGCCGGATGACTTCACCATCCAGTTCCAGTTGCTCGATGTCCTGCGCGGCACCCAGCTGCTCGGTTACAAGCTGCCGTCGAGCCGCGCCGGGCTGCGCCTCAGCAGCCATCGGGTCGCGGACATGGTGTACG
>JAKLLP010000259.1:0-3782 GCA_023150055.1 Gammaproteobacteria bacterium
CGCGATGGGCAAGTCGGCCCAGATGCCGCTGCATGTCTGGTTACCCGACTCGATGGAGGGTCCGACCCCCATCTCGGCGCTGATTCATGCTGCCACGATGGTGACGGCAGGCGTGTTCATGGTGGCACGGATGTCGCCGTTGTTCGAATATTCGGAGGTCGCTCTCAGCGTGGTGCTCGTCATTGGCGCGACGACCGCGCTGTTGACCGGTTTGCTCGGTATCGTTCAGAACGACATCAAGCGGGTCGTCGCATACTCGACGCTTTCCCAGTTGGGCTATATGACAGCCGCCCTCGGTGCGTCAGCTTATGCCGCGGGAATTTTTCATCTCATGACCCATGCCTTTTTCAAGGCGCTGCTGTTCCTGGCGGCCGGGTCCGTCATCGTAGCGTTGCATCATGAACAGGATATTCGTCGCATGGGCGGTCTGCGGCGCTACCTGCCGATCACCTACTGGACGAGTCTGCTCGGCTCCCTGGCCCTGATTGGCTTTCCCGGCTTCTCGGGGTTCTTCTCAAAGGATGCCCTGATCGAGTCGGTTGGCCTGTCCGCAGCTGCGGGTTCGGGCTATGCCTATGCCTGCCTCGTGGCGGGCGTGTTCATCACGGCGCTGTACACATTCCGGATGTTCTTCCTCGTGTTTCACGGCCCCGAGCGCCTCGACGAGGATGCCCGGCACCACCTGCATGAGTCACCATGGGTCATCACGCTGCCGCTCGTGGCGCTGGCCATTCCATCGGTCGTCGTCGGCTGGCTGACGGTCAGCGACGTGCTGTTCGGCAATTACTTTGGCTCGGCGATCGTCGTGCTGGAGCGCCACGATGTGATCGCAGAACTGGGCGCCGAGTTCCATGGTCCTGGGGGGTTCGTTTTGCACGGGATTACCGGGCTGGCAGTGTGGCTGTCATTGGCCGGTGTTGCCACGGCGTGGTACCTGTACCTCAAAAATACCCTGTTGCCTGAGCAGATCAGGCAGCGCCTTTCGGGTCTTCACGTACTGCTCGTCAACAAGTACTACTTCGACGATTTCAACGAGAAAATTCTTGCTCGAGGAGGGCGCGCTCTGGGGCAGTTCTTCTGGCGGGCAGGGGATGTCACGGTCATCGATGGTGTGGCGGTGAACGGGTCGGCGCGACTGGTGGGATGGGTCGCAACCAAGGCTCGTCGTATCCAGAGCGGGTATCTCTATCATTATGCGTTTGCGATGATCATCGGATTGTCGCTCCTGCTGGGTTGGGTCCTGGCAGGAAGCTGAGGGGAAAGGGACTCGAAGCGTGGGGATACTCAGCGTATTGATCTGGTTGCCGATCGCAGGCGGCTTGCTGGTGCTTGCCGCTGCCGGTGGCCGGGAAGAGGGCAGGCGGGGCTGGCGCGCGGATCGTTGGCTCGCGTTGGCCACCTCGGTGGCGACCTTCGTGATCAGCATTCCGCTGTACACGCAATTCGACCACACCACCTGGCGCATGCAGTTCGTGGAGCGGACTCCCTGGATCGAAACGTTCAAAGTGGAATACTTTCTGGGTGTCGATGGATTTTCGATGCCGCTGATCCTGCTTACTACTTTTCTGACCCCGCTGGTCGTCATCGCGGGCTGGGAGACGATCAAGACCCGGCCAGCACAATATTTTGCGGCTTTCCTGTTTCTGGAAGGCCTCATGATTGGCGTCTTCGCCGCGCTCGACGCGCTGCTTTTCTACGTGTTTTGGGAGGCCATGTTGGTTCCGATGTTCGTCATCATCGGAATCTGGGGCGGTGAGCGCAGGGTTTACGCGACCGTCAAGTTCTTCATTTACACCTTTCTCGGCTCGGTATTCATGCTGGTGGCGTTGATCTACCTCTACTTGAAGTCGGGCAGTTACAGCATTCTCGATTTTCATTCGCTGCCGCTGACTCACGCCGAGCAGCTCCTGATATTTCTGGCGTTTTTTGCCGCGTTTGCCGTCAAGGTGCCGATGTGGCCGGTCCACACCTGGCTGCCGGACGCCCACGTGGAGGCGCCTACTGGCGGGTCGGTCGTGCTCGCGGCGGTACTGCTGAAAATGGGTGGCTATGGGTTCGTGCGTTTCAGTCTGCCTATCGCCCCAGATGCGGCGGAATCGTTGTCTCTGCTGATCATCGTGCTGTCTCTCGTCGCGGTCGTGTATATCGGACTCGTGGCGCTCGTCCAGCAGGACATGAAGAAGCTAATTGCCTATTCGTCGATCGCGCACATGGGTTTTGTCACGTTGGGTTTTTTTCTCGCTTGGGGCATCGTGTCCCGCACCGGAGCGCTACCCGGTGTGGCAATGGGTATCACTGGCGGGATGGTCCAGATGATTTCCCACGGTTTCGTTTCCGGCGCGCTGTTCCTCTGTGTCGGCGTGCTTTATGACCGCTTGCACAGTCGACAGATCGCAGACTACGGCGGGGTGGTGAACACGATGCCGATATTCTCGGTATTCATGGTCCTGTTCGCACTGGCGAATGCCGGGTTGCCCGGCACTTCCGGCTTTGTCGGCGAGTTCTTGGTGATCCTCGCCAGTTTTCAGGCGGATTTCTGGTATGCGTTCTTTGCGGCGATGACGCTGGTGCTCGGGGCGGCCTACACATTGTGGATGGTCAAGCGGGTGGTTTTTGGCCCCGTGGCTAATGACGGTGTGGCTGGCCTGCGCGATCTCAATGCGCGCGAATTCCTGGTGCTTGGTATGGTGGCTGTCGGTGTCCTCGGTCTGGGGTTATGGCCGGCACCGCTGGTGGAGGTGATGTCGGCCTCCGTAGATAACCTCGCCAGTCATATTACGCAGTCGAAGCTATGACCCCAGATCTCACGGGTTTTGTTGCAGTAGCGCTTCCGGAACTCGTTCTCGGCGCCGGCCTTTGTATCGTTCTGCTGGCGGACCTGTTCGCGGGAGAGCGATCGAGAGAACTGCCGTACCTGCTGGCGATCGCTACGTTACTTGCTGCAGGGCTTGCGGTGCAGGCGCCAGGCGGAGAGTCGGTGCAAGTGGCTCCGGGCGGCGCTTTCCTGGTAGATCCGGTGGGGCGGGTGCTCAAGCTTTTCGTTTTGGCAGTCGTGGCCGTGGTGTTCGTCTATGCCCGTTTCTATCTGAAGGAGCGCAGGCTGCCGGCGGGTGACTACTACGTACTCGGGTTGTTCGCGTTGCTGGGAATCATGGTGATGATCTCGGCGGGAAGCTTCCTGACCATGTACCTCGGGCTGGAAACGCTTTCCCTTGCCCTGTACGCGATGGTTGCCAGTGAGCGGGATGCTCCTGCGGGCGCCGAGGCAGCGATGAAGTACTTTGTGCTCGGGGCAATCGGCTCTGGATGCCTGCTGTATGGGATATCGCTGATTTATGCGGTGACGGGGGCGATAGGTTTTGCGGATGTCGCCGCCGCGCTGACCGCCGGTGGCGGGAGTGAGCTGGGGCTGCTCGCCGGGCTCGTCCTCGTGCTCGTCGGTGTGACCTTCAAGTTCGGGGCTGTGCCTTTTCATATGTGGGTTCCCGACGTCTATCAGGGGGCTCCTGCCTCAGTCACGCTGTTCATCGCGACAGCCCCGAAGATCGGGGCCTTTGCGCTGGCGCTCCGGATCCTGGTCGAGGCCCTCGGGGCGAGCGCGGCGGACTGGCAGGGCCTCATGGCCGTGCTCGCCCTTCTATCACTGGCGCTTGGGAATGTCGTGGCGATAGTGCAGACCAACCTGAAGCGCATGCTTGCTTACTCGGCCATCGCGCACGTCGGGTTTATCCTGCTCGGCTTCGTTGCCGGCGGCGCAGGTGGCGTCCAAGCTGCCCTTTTTT
>JAKLLP010000259.1:3792-4170 GCA_023150055.1 Gammaproteobacteria bacterium
TTACACGATAATCTACGTGATCATGACTGCAGGCGCGTTCGGCATAGTGATTCTCATGACGGCGAATGGCGCGGAAGCCGGCGAACTCGAGGATCTCAAGGGCCTGAATCAACGCAGTCCATGGTTTGCGGCAATGATGCTGTTGATCATGGTCAGCATGATCGGCGTTCCGCCACTGGCAGGGTTTTATGCCAAGTGGTGGGTGCTGTCGACACTTCTCGACGCGGGGCAGATATGGCTGGCATTGGCCGGAGTGTTCTTCTCGGTGGTTGGCGCTTTTTACTACCTGCGTGTTATTCGGCTCATGTATTTCGACGTCGCCGATACCGCCACGTCGCAGCGCCTCCAGCCGGGTCTTGATCTGAAGCTGCTGCTCAG
>JAKLLP010000025.1 GCA_023150055.1 Gammaproteobacteria bacterium
CTCCGCGTCGCCGAGGTGTTCACGCCAGAGGACCTCCACCTCCGGCAGTCGATCCGGCGTATAGGGCACCACCCGGTAAGCTGGCATCTACGCGGTCACCGCTCGCTCTGTCGGCGGAAAGCTCACCATGTAGCAGTGGTCCTCCAGTCTCGTGATGGCCGCCGTAACCGGGCGCCCTGCGACCCGCACCTCGATGTCGCGCGCGCGGCCGGCGATGCGCAACCCGAAGATGTGCCCGGCCAGGTCGGCCGGCTCGAGCCGTGCATAGCGGATACCGTCGGGGCGGAAGTCTATGTACTCGCCGTCAGCCGCAATTGCAACATGGTCGCGAAGCACGAGGTAGTCGAGCAATGTCGACAATGGCGAGAGCTTGAGCGCACCTTGCTCGTAGCGGCTGCGCAGATTTGCGAGCGCTGCCCGCGTCGCGGGCGGAATGTGCGTTGCCTCTCCCCGGCGCGCGGCCCGGCGCTTGCCGAGGTGAGAATACACGATGCAGGTTCCCTCCCGGGAAAGCAGCCGATCCACGTTGTCGGGCGAGATCAGTGTCGCCAGGCCGTCGATGTCGGCATCACGCCAGGTGCCATAGCGGCGAAAGCAGTAGAGCGTGCGACCGTCTGCGAACCTGTGGGGGTAATACTGCCGGTTCACGTTCGCGTTGTGGGTGACCATGCCGCGGCCCCAACGCACGAGCCCGAGCCGCGACAGCCCGTGCCAGGCGAGCAGGAAGGCCGTTCTCGATGCGGACGCATGGCCACGCGCATACCACACCCGTGGTGATACCGGCACGTCCTGCCCCAGGATCGGGGTCAGCCGCCCGTCCCAGACGTAACGGATGCCGAGTTCGGCCACGAGATCGAGCGTATAGGTGAAGCTCTCGTAGACGACGCCGGAGCCGTCGACGTGTCGCGGCGTCGAGCCCTCGGTCGAGTTGTGCAACAAGTTCTGCGGGTGGGTCGAGTGGTCCACCCAGACGCGCGGCGACAGCCCATGAGCCTCGAGCAGCTCCATCGCCTGCACCGCGTCGTCGCGGTCGAAGCCCCGTTTGCGCGCATGCACGTAGTCGCCCCAGCCGTGGAGGGTGTCGTGGTAGTGGGCGGCAGCGATCTCCGGGTTGTCGTGCAGATTGACCTGCCCGGGCAGATTGCAGTTGAAGGAACGCACGAACAGCGCATCGCCGAAAGGAAGCGACATCTCGTCCCAGATGGTCGAATGCAACTCGGCCCAGTCGGCTGCGCCGGTGTTGTCGGGGTCATTGGAGATCGTCAACCAGGCACGGTACGGCGGCGGCATCGCCAGGACCTGGATGTCGCCCGGGGCTGCGTCGGGCGCCGGACGGCGCCTCACTGGATCACGAGGCAACACAGCAGCACAACCCGCGGATAATGGTTTCGAAGCTCCCTTCAGGGGAGTGTAGCGGGCGGGCGGCGGACTGGCGAGGCCGTGCGTTCTGGCAGCAACCCCAGCAGCGCTACTGCCATTTCTGGATTCCGAACACGGCGCGGCGGGATGCGACCCCCTCCGGCGGGGGCACGCGGCGCAGGTCGAGCCCCAGGATCCAGTAGTCCGCACCGCCCTCGGCCGTCTCGAACAGCAGCGGTCCCGGCAGCCGGCCGATCTCCCGGTCGCCGTAGCGAACGACCAGAGGCCTCCTTTTCTCCCTGGACGCCAACGACGGCTTCCACAGGTGGTAGCTGACGCTGAAACGGTGCACGGTGTCGATGCGCTCGACCTCGTGAAACAGGTAGCGGCTGCCCGAGCCGTCCGTGGGCCGGGTCTCGATGCGGAACCGGTCGCCGTCCACGTAGAAGGCGACCGTGTTCCTGTTGTTCGACTTGAAGGTCAGGAACTTGACCATGTAATCGACGCTGTCGGGGTTTCCCGCCACGAGTCGCGGCGCGGCGACCCAGCCGGTCAGGTCGATGGTGAACTCGAGCTGGCCGCGAACCCGCTCCGCGCCCGGCGGCCGGTATTTCCAGGGCTTGCCGAGCATGTAAGAGACCTGCGGCCGCCACGGCCGACCGTCCGCGGCGCGCTGGCCAGGCGCACCGTAATACGCCACAGCCTCGAAATTCAGCGGCGTCAGCCGGCTGCCTTCGGTTTGCTTGTACAACTGGATCTGGGCGGGCGCCGTGCCGGCCGCAAGGGCCAGCACCAGCCCGGCGGCGAGCGCACGCGACCACCGGATGACCGGGTTCACCACCCGCGCTTTTGCTCCGCCGGGGGCAACACGGGAGCGATCCCCCGATGAACCGCGGCCATCCCACCGCTCGACGGGATCGCATCGAACTGCGACTGGTTCGCGGCGCACGCGTTCGCGGATATCTCTGATTTGTTCGCTTCTCATCGTACACTGGCGCCTGCAGGGGACCGAGGGTATCACGATGTCCGGGAAGAGCAGATGACACTGGCCGACGCGCGATTCGGGCAGCGACGCAGGATGGGCTTGGCATGCTGCCCGATTATCTGATCATCGGCGCCGCGCGCTGCGGCACGACCTACATCGCGCAGGTGCTGCGCTCGCACCCCGAGGTCTTCATGGCCCGGCAGAAGGAATTGCATTTCTTCGAGCGCGACTACGACAAGGGCATGGCGTTCTACGAGTCGAATTTCCCGTCCGACGACACCGGGCAATACAAGGTCATCGGCGAAGCGACGCCCGCCTACCTGTATTTTCCCGAGGTCCCCGAGCGCATCCACCGGCACCTGCCCGACGCGAAGCTGATCGTCAGCCTGCGTAACCCGATCGACGCCGCGTACTCTGCCTACTGGAAGGCATACTCGGCAGACGAGCGCACGCGCAGGATGACGTTCGAACAGAAGCTCGAGAAGGAACCCCGTCTGATCGCCGGCGGGCGCTACGCGGAGCAGCTCGCGCGGTACCTCGCGCTGTTTCCGCGCGAGCGCATTCACGTGATCGTGTACGAGCAACTCGTGGCCGGACCGGAGGCCGAGTTCCGCCGCCTGTTTCGCTTCCTCGGCGTCGCCGAGGATTTCGTCTCACCCTACATGACGCAGAGAATCAACGCATCCGGGATGAAAAACGGGCGTTCGCGGCTGCTGCGTTATGCGCACCGCCTGTTCTTCCGTTACATCGAGGTGCCGTCGATCGCGGGCTGGATCGAACGCATCAACTTCCTGCCGATCCCGCCGATGGCGCCGGCCACCCGGCAGCGCCTGCAACAGGAATTTGCCGGCCCCAATGCCGAACTCGGGAGATTGACGGGGGCAGACCTGTCGGCGTGGTCCGGCGACGGTCGCGCTACCGTCAGCGACGGCCGGTAACGCGCGCGACGAGGACTTTCCACGCGAACCGCGGCAACGCGGTCTGGCGCAGCAGGCGGCGCGGTTCGGCCAGCAGCCGGTACAGCCACTCGAGGTGCAGGCGCCGGAAGGCCGCCGGTGCGCGCCTGACCTTGCCGACCAGCACGTCGAACGTCCCGCCGACACCCTGGCAGACCCGCACGTCGAGCTGCGGCAGGTACTGCTTCATCCACAGTTCCTGCCGCGGACTGCCGAGCGCGACGAACAGTATCTGCGCGCCGGAGGCGTTGATCTCCTCGACGAGCGCCGGCATGTCCGCCTCGCCGACGTAGCCGTGCCGGTGTCCCGCCACGCGCAGGCCCGGGTAGCGCTCGACGAGCACCTGCGCCGCGCGTTCGTTGACCTCCGGCGTCGCGCCGTACAGGAACACGGCGTGGGCCTTCCCGGCGGCCCGGGCGCAGATCGCCGGCATCAGCTCCGAGCCCGGCACCCGCTCGAGACGCCGGCCGAGCAGCAGGCGAACCGCGACCACCACGCCGATGCCGTCCGGGATCAACAGCCCCGCGCCGCGCAGGCTCTCCCGCACCAGGGAGTCCGTCTGCGCCTTCATGATCTTCTCGGGATTGACGGCGAGCACCGTCTGCGGACGGCCGCCCGCGATCATGGACTCGACCGCGTCCAGGGCGCCCGCCATGTCGATGCAATCGACCGGCACGCCGAAAATTTCCACGCGTTCAGGGGGTACCGCTGGCACTGCGCGAGGTCAGACCTTCTCCAACAGCACGACCTTGCCGCCGGCGACGCCCGGCAATACATACCGGGTGCGCACGCGCTGCAGCCCCACCCCGCCAATCAGCCGGTCGAACTCGGCGACCGACAGCGTCGTCTTCCGGCGGCCGCGCACGATGCCGTACAGGTTGGCGAGCGACCAGCGCGTCGGGTAGGTCGCAATAAGCCACCGCGAGGTCACGCGACGCAGCTCGGCGAACATCGCCGGCAGGCGGCCCTTGTCGATGTGCTGGACCAGCGAACAGCACAGCACCAGATCGAATTCGTCGTCGGCGAACGGCAGGTCGAAAAGATCGCAGGCTACCGTCCGGATGTCGTGACCCGGGAAGTACGCGCGAATGTCCTCGAGCCGCCCGTCGGTGATGTCCGCACAGGTGACCTGCCAGCGAAGCAGCAGGTCGACCATGCGGCCCGCACCCGACGGACAGTCGAGCACCCGGGTTGGCGGCGCCATCCGCTCCGCCTCATCGAGCAGTGCCTGTATGCAGCTTCTCTGACGACGATGGGTGAGGACATTCGCACCGATGCGCCATTTGCTGAAGTTCTCGCCCCGGAACAGGCTGGGCTCGGCGAGTTTTTTCATCGCGGCATCCTACCAGAACCCCCGTCCACACCAACGGCACGGCTCAGATGGCCGCATAGATCTTCTCGAGCCGGGCGGCAACGCGCGAGGCACTGAAGCGCTCGCGGGCGTACGCCCGGTTGAAGGCGCCGATCTCGTCGCGCCGTTTGCGGTCGCCGACCAGCGGCAGCAGCAGCGCGGCGAGTTCGGCCGGGTCGCGGCTGTCCGTGATGCGGCCCATGCGGCCGTCTTCGAAGAAGTCGCGCAGGCCGCCGACGGCGCGCGTCACGACGGGCAGGCCCCAGGCCATCGCTTCGAGCACGGCGTTGGGCATGCCCTCGCCGTAGCAGGTCGGGAAGAAGTTGTCCGCGTCGAGAAACGCAGCCCGCTTGGCGTCACCCTCCACGTGGCCGATGAAGTGGACGCCGGGAAGCGCACGTTCCCCGACCAGCTGCTCGGCGCGCGACCGCTCCGGGCCATCCCCCGCGATCGTCAGCCGGCAGTTCGGGTGCCGCTCGCGCACCCGGGCATACGCCTCGATCGCCTCGACGAGCCCCTTCTCCCGATCGAGCCGGCTCATGAACAGGAGGTTGACCGGCGCACGATCCGACCCGGACGCCGGTCTCGGCGCCTCGCACGCGGCGTCTTCCACGACCGTGGTCTCCACCTGTACGGGTGTCCTGATGCCCCAGGCGGCGAGCTGGGTGCGGAATTCCTCGGCAAGCACCACGAGTTTGCTGGCCCGGCCGTAGACCAGGCGGAACAGCCAGGCCCACTGCGCGGTGATCCGCTCCGCCAGCGCCCGGTCCCAGCCGCGGAAGAACACCAGCACCGGCAGCCGGTGCGCTCGCGCGATCAGCAGCAGGATGCCGTCACGGACGACCGCCCTGCGCCCGAGCGACGGGTTGAGGTGCACGAGGTCGAACTGCCCGGTCCGCAGCCGGCGATGGAAAGCCGCGAAATCGCCGAGCAGGCGGGCGGCCGATGCGCCACGCTCCCCCGCCTGCCGGCCCACCTCGTAATAGACCTTGTCCGCGTCGAGGTGGCTGCGCAGGACGCGATAGTAGTTCGCCACGCCGCCGGCGAGATCGAGGCGCGGCACGACGACGAGCACTTTCACCGGCGGGGCTCCTGCACGTGGGACGTCGTCGGCTAAAGGCGCATGCGCGCCTTCGCCAGCGTGCTCTTCGCCACGAAGCGCAGACCGCGCCCGAGCTTCAGGTCGAACAGGAAGCGGTTGATCACGTCGAGCAGCGCGTACCAGCCGAGGGCGAGCCGCGACAGCCGGCGGCTCGGCGCGTCGATACGACACTCGTAGCCATAGTGCCGCAACTCGGAAGCGCAGACCGATTCGATCCTGCGCCGCTCGCGCTCCGACATCCGGGACTGGTACTTCCTGACGTTGCCCGGCAGTATTTCGCGCGCCCCGGCCGCCGCACCGAGGTTTTCCGACGGCAGGTCCAGCGTCAGCATCTTCTCGTCGAACTCCACCCCGAGAAACGCCGTCACCCGCGCCAGCGTCTCGGCCGGGCGCTCGAGCAGGTCCTCGTAACGCAGCTCGAGCACATCGCTTGCCGGCAACCCGCCGAAGTCGCGCCATAGCACCCGCAGCCCGTCGCTCCAGCGCTGTGCGAAGCGGTACATGTTCTTGCCCCAGGCCTTGCGCGCGGAGAGCGCCGCGTCCCTGACGTCGCGCACGATGTGGATGATCTTCGCCTCCGGGATCTCCCGCTTGATCAGGGCGAGCCGGGTGGTGTAGTTGGGCGACTTGTCGCCGAGCCAGAGACCGGGATGCTCCGGCGCCTTTGCTTCCCGCCGCATTATCGGCAGCAGCACGCCGGCGGGGTCGAAGGTCGCGCAACGCGTGTACCACTCCTCCTCGCTGAGCGTCTCCATGCCCTGCACCGCGCGCACGGCGAAATAATGCGCGCGCATGACGTCCGCGTAGAGCCTCGCAAAGTTCTCGCGCCGCGCCACGTCGCCGTAGCCCGGCCAGCGCTCCAGCAGCCAGGGCACGAACATCAGTTCCTGGGTGACAAAGATCTGCTCGTGCCGGTTCAGCAGCTTGCGCAGCAGCTTGGTCCCCGAACGCGGGAAGCCGACGATGAACAGGATCCGGCGGCCGCCAGCAGGATTTCCTCCCGTGTCGCTCATGCCGGCGCCCGGTAGCCGAAGGTCGCGATTTCCTTCTTCAGCAACGACTCGATGATCGCCCGCCCCGCTCGCGGGATGTGCTCTTTCCAGCGCTCCAGCGTCCGCGCATCGAAACCCCGCTGCGCCTTGCTGCTGTCACCGTAGTTGGAGCCCACGCCCATCTGCGGCTCGCACATCGCCGGACGGAACTCCAGCTCCAGGAAATCGCAGAGCGCCCTGATCGTCGTCTCCGGCTCCCGGATGACGTCCTCGAAGCGGAGCAGATGATAGAACGGCTCCTTCGCGTAGGCCGCGTGCACCCGTCCGCTGTGCCGGTACTGCTGGACCGCGTAGTACAGCCGCGCGGCCTGCGCGGGCTTCTCGCTGCGCAGTAAGGCGACGCGCGAACGTTTCTCGCTCATCTTGACCATCGATGTGTAGATCGCGCGCGGATCGCGAACGAGGTGCACGACGCGGCAACCGGGAAACCAGCCGATCAGCGTCGGCGTGTGGGCGATGTTGACCGGGAACTTCGCGCCCGCGACCCTGCGGCCCGTGCGTGCCGCGTGCTCCTCCAGCAGGATCTGCATCACCGCGCGATAGCTCCGGTCGCTCCGCAGGATGGCTTGCTGCAGGCGTTCAGGGTCGAGGTCGTCGATGCGGCCGGGCGACTCCTCGATGCGGCGGCCGGGATCGGTCCGCCAGAACGACCCCGCGAGCCGATTGGAGTACATCAGGTCGACGAGCGCACGCACGTTGCGGTCGACCGCGAGCGGCCCGATCTCGCGCGCGTGGTGCACGAAATCCTTCTTGATCCAGCGGGGCACGAGGAAATGCAGTTCCGCGAGAATATCCACGTCGGGATGGGTCATCAGGATCTGCCTGATCAGCTTCGAGCCGGTCTTCGCGCAGCCGACGACAAAAATGTATTCCATACCAGAGGGACTCTGCACATGACTGGACGGGGGACCGGGGCCGATCGTGCAACGGCTTTCTACTGCAGGTATCATGCCAACGCAAGCGAAGGCCGGCGAGGCCTCTGATCTCACCGAGTCGACCCACACCATGCAACGCTCGCCCGCCCGGGAGCCCGGACACCGGCCTGCCCGGCGTCGCCATCGATGAACAAGCTGGCATGGTACTGGCGCCGCCTGCGCGTCATGGGGTTTTCCGAAATCCTCCACCGTCTCGCAGAGGCGGCACGCGGCGCGCGGTTTCGTGTCGACCACGCGCTCGGCATCGCGGCGCGCCGGCACCGCGCGCTTCGCGCGGCCGACTTCGCGTTCTGCACCAGCGCCACCCGGCGCCTGCCCAGCCTGCGCTTTGCCAGTGAGTTCGACGCGGCCGCAAGGCGAGCGCTGCTCGATGGGCACCGGCCCGCGCTCGGCCATGCGTGGCAGTGGCGGGATGCCGCCGAGGCCTGGCACCGCGCGCCGGATACCGGGCGGGCCTGGCCGCGGTCTTTCTTCGGCGCGATCGACTACCGCGCCGGCAACCCGCACGGCGACGCCCGCGTGACCTGGGAGCCGGCCCGGTTGCAGCACCTCGTCGATCTCGCGGTGCTGGCCGATACCTCCGCCACGGATCGCGACGCGGCGACCGCGCTGCTCGCCGACATGCTCGCCTCGTGGATGACGCACAACCCGCCCGGCGGCGGCATCCACTACGTCTCGGCGATGGAGTGCGGCCTGCGCCTGGTGGCCGTGCTCTACGCCGTGGACATCGCCAGGCCGGCGCTGGGTACCCGCCCGGACGCCTGGCAGGCAACGGCGCAACTGGTGGCCTCGCATGCGCCGCAGATCGCGGGACGACTTTCCCTGCATTCCTCGGCTGGCAACCACACGATCGCCGAGTGCGTCGCGCTCGTCCATGCCGGCCTGCTGTTCCCGGAGCTGCCCGGCGCGGCCGGCTGGCTGCGCTCGGGGCTCGACCTGCTCGCCTCCGAGGCCGACCGGCAGGTGCTGCCGGACGGCGGCGGCATCGAGGGGTCGACCTGGTACCACTGGTTCGTCGTGGATCTGCTCGGCCTGGCGCAGGCGCTGCTCGATCATCATGCACGGCCGGTGCCCGCCCCGCTCCGCGCGGCCGTGCAACGCGGCCGCGGCTTCCTCGCCGCGCTGGCGCCTGGGCCGGAGGGCCTGCCGCGTTTCGGCGACGCCGACGACGGCAACGCGCTGTCGCCCCGGTTGCGGATCTCCTGGCCCGACGCGCCGCTGCCGGCGAAGTTCCGCGTGTTTCCCGACTTCGGCCTGAGCGTCGTGCCGGTGTCGGCGCAACAGGTTCTTTTCCTGCGGCACGGCCCATTGGGTATGCCACCCCTGTTCGGTCACGGCCATGCCGATGCGCTCGCGGTGTGCCTGCATGGCGACGGCGTGCCGATACTGACTGATACGGGCACGTTCACTTACAGCGGTGATCCGCAGTGGCGCGCTTATTTCCGCGGCACCGCGGCCCACAACACGGTGCGCGTCGACGGGCGCGACCAGGCGCGGCAGGACAGCCCGTTCAAGTGGTCCGACCCGTATGCGGCGGAACTGGTCGCGCACACGGTGCGCCATGACGGCATCATCGTGCTCGAGGCACGGCACGACGGCTACGCCGATCTCGGCGTGATGCATACGCGCAAGGTAATCGTCGTGCCCGACACCCTGGTCATCGTCAGGGACACGCTGTCCGGGGCCGGCATGCATGAACTCGAGTTGCACTGGCACTGCGGCGTGGAGCCCGAGCGCGTGGGCGATGCCCTGCGCCTGCGGGCAGGAGGCGGGAGCGTGCAGATGCGGTTCGCGGACGGCGACTTCGAACTGCATCGTGGTGACACCGAGCCGTCACGTGGCTGGCGTTCGCCCGGCTACGGCCGGCGGGAACCGATCACGACCGTCCGGCAGGCGTCGCGCGGCGCGCTGCCGGTGGAATTCACCACCATCATCGAACTGGGCCGAAGCACGGCGTCGCCCGCCGAGATCGAGCGCCTGCTCGGCCTGGGGCGGCCGCAGTAGATGAGCCTTTGCCCGGACAGACTCCTGGTGCAGCGTTCCGCAGATACGTTGACGAACCGCGAGCTCTGAACCGCCCGGAGGCGGGGGCCTGCGCCCAAAGCGAGTATTCGCGAACGAGGGCGGGAGCGACGGCACAGACCGCCCGCCGCAAGGGCGGTCATTGCTGGCAAGTTATTTGCGGAACACCACGCTAGGCGCCCGTGACCTCGCGCAGCAGGGCCAGCAGTTTCGCGCCGTTCGCCGCCGCGTCGAAGTTCGCCTCCGCGATCCGGCGGCCATTCCCCCCGACGCGCAGCGCCGCTGCGGGATCGGCCAGGGCCCGCTGCAACCCCTTCGCGATGCCTGCCGTCGAGCCTGGCTCGACCAGGAACGCGGATTCGCCGTCGACGAGCAGCTCGGGGATGTCACCGACGCGCGAGGCGATCACCGGCCGGCCGCTCGCGAGGTACTCGCCGAGCTTGAACGGAAAGCCGCGGTCGGCGAACTCCGAGGCGACCCGCACGACGCAGGGCAGATCGCAGGCCGACAGCGCCTGGAAATACTCGTCATCCGAGAGAAACCCGAGATAACGAATCCGCGCGGCGTGCCGGGAGGCAGAGATGCGCGCCTCGACCTCGGCCATGCGCGCGGCCATGCCCTTGCCGGTCAGTCGCAGCTCGACGTTCACATCGTCGTCGGCCACGCGCTCGAAGGCCTCGAGCAGGTACTCGAACCCGTCTTTCTCGGCGAACGTTCCGGCATAGAAGACCCGCACGGGCGCGTGGAATGGTTCGCTCGATGCGCGCAGCCGCCGCAGGTCGACCGAGACCGGGATGCGGACAATCGGCAGGCGGCCGCGATCGCGGCCCGCGAACTTCTTCTCGAGGTAGCTCGAGATGACGATCACGCCGTCGACGACACGGTGCAGTCGCCGCGCGACCAGCCGCGACGAGGCGGCCTTCAGGCGCGACAGCCAGGGCGCAGCCGGACCCACGTTGTAGGCATCCTCGACGATGTCGCAAACGACGCGGTAGCCGTGCAGCCGCGCGTAGAGCAGGAACGGCAGGCTCTCGAGGTTCGGCTGCCCGTACAGGAACACGACGTTGGCGCCCTGCGCAAGCTGCCGTTCGCGCAGCCAGCGGCAGCCGCCCGCCCAGAAGCGCAGCAGCGCGAGCGGCAGGCCGGGCCCCGCTTTCAGGTCGGCCCCGACCGTCGTGTACGCCACGCCCTCGTGCGAGCCCTCGAGCCGGGTGTCGTCGCGGCCCGCGTGCCCCTGCCGCAGCAGCAGCACCGAGGCCGTCATGCCGGGCCGGGCCCGCACGGCGTCGACGAAGAGTTGCACCCGCTTGGTGCCCGCCATGCCGCGCGGATAGAGAAAATTGCCCATGAACACGACGTTGGTCGCCGGCAGCGCCCGTTCTGCCTCGTTTCCGGCCGCCGTCATTTGGGGTTGCGCCGGCGTCGCATCGGCAGGATGCCACCGGAGGCGAGCTGCCGCAGGTCGATGCCGAGCAGCGCCGCCAGCAGCGCGGCGAGACCCGCCAGCGCGAGGACTTTCGCCACGAGACTCGGCAGGCCGACGGGTATGTCGACGAAGATGACGGAGCAGGAGGCGGCCGCGGCGCTGCCGAAGGCCAGCAGGGTCCGCCCCCAGCGGTAGGGGACGTGGTACAGCCTCTGGCTGATCCACATGCTGGCTGTCGCCAGGAAGCCGTAGGAGAGCACTGTCGCGAGCGCCGCCCCGACGAATCCGTAACGGGGGATCAGCAGGAGATTCAGGGCGCAGTTGACGAGCACACCGGCAACGTTGATCACCAGCCTGTAACCCGACTTCTTCTCGATCTGGATGCCGTAAGTGAAGTAGCCCGTGATAGACGCGAGGATCGCAGAGGTGACGAGCAGTGGCACTACGACGTAACCGCCCACGAAATCCCTGGTGGTCAGCAGGATCAGGGTTTCCTTGCCGAACAGGGACAACACGGCGACGATCATCATCGTCGCGAACAGGTAGTACTCGAAGACCGTGCGGAACCGCTCCTTCGCCCCCTCCTCCCGGAAGCTGCTCATGACCATCGGTGTCCACGCGCCCTGGAACCCCATCAGGAACAGGTTCACCAGCGAGGCGAGCCGCGCGCCGATGCTGTAGAGGCCGACCTCCTTGAGTTCCCGCAACTCGTTGATGAACACGCGGTCGAGATACTGCATGCCGTAGAACGATAGCGTTCCCGGCACCAGCGGCAAGCTATAGGCGACCATCCGTCGCAGTAGCGGCCAGTGGAAGGTCAGCGCGTAGCTGCGCCGGCCCAGGTACAGCGCCACGAAACCGAAGAGGAGCTGGCCGATCGTCTGCCCGAGGTAGACGCCGATGACCCCCCAGCGCAGGAAGAACACGAACAGGATGCTGAGCGAAGTGCTGACGAGAACATTGCCGACGTGGCAGAGCGCGTACTGCTTCGACAGGAACTGGAACCGCAGTTGATTGTTCGCGACGATGAAGATCGAGTGCACCCACATGTAGACGAACACCATGACCGCCGTGCGCCGGTCGATCTGGCCGCTGAGCCAGGTGTTTGCCATCCAGTCCGTGAATGGCCAGGCGAGCGGAATGAGACATAGGAAAATCGCGACGTTGTAGAAAAGCACCGTGGACGCGATGCGCTTCTTTTCCCCATCGTCGTCGGTATCGAGGTAGAACCGGGCCACGGCCTGGTCGAGGGCGAGGCCGATCGCTATCGGGGCGATGACCGTCAGCATCGACAGGAGATCCAGCGCGCCGTAGTCGGCCGGACTGAGGGCGCGCGT
>JAKLLP010000260.1 GCA_023150055.1 Gammaproteobacteria bacterium
CCGAGCAGTTGCCGCGGGAGCGGGTGCTCGCGCGGCTCAAGCCCTGGCTCGAGAGCGATCGCCACGCCAAGGTCGGCCATCACCTGAAGTACGACGCCCACGTGCTCGCCAACCACGGCATCCGGCTCGGCGGCATGCGCTTCGACACGATGCTCGAGTCCTACGTGTGGAACAGCACCGCCATCCGCCACGACATGGACTCCGCGGCGCGGCACTACCTCGGCATCGAGACCATCCGCTACGAGGACGTGGCCGGCAAGGGCGCGAGCCAGATCGGCTTCGAGGAAGTGCCGATCGAGCGCGCCAGCGAGTACGCGGCCGAGGATGCCGACATCACCCTGCGGCTGCACCGCGCGCTCTGGCCGCGCCTCGAAGGCGAGCCCGCGCTCGCGGCGCTCTACCGCGACATCGAGCAACCGCTCGTGCCCGTGCTCCTGCGCATGGAAGAACACGGAGTCCTCGTCGACACCAGGCTGCTCGGCGAGATGAGCGCGGAGTTCACCGGGCGCATGGCGGAGATCGAGGCGGACGCGCACCGCGAGGCGGGCCACGGCTTCAACCTCGGCTCCCCGAAGCAGTTGACAGCGCTCCTGTTCGAGGAGAAAAAACTCCCGGTGCTGCGCAAGACGCCCACCGGCCAGCCGTCCACCGCCGAGGACGTGCTCGAGGAACTCGCAGCCGACTACGCGCTGCCGCGCTTGATCCTCGATTACCGCAGCCTCGCGAAGCTCAAGTCCACCTACACCGACAAGCTGCCGTTGCAGGTCTCGCCGCGCACCGGGCGCATTCACACGTCCTATCACCAGGCCGTGGCCGCCACCGGCCGGTTGTCCTCCTCCGATCCGAACCTGCAGAACATACCGATCCGCACCGATGCGGGCCGGCGCATCCGCCAGGCCTTCATCGCCCCGCCCGGTCACCTGCTGGTGGCAGCGGACTACTCGCAGATCGAGTTGCGGATCATGGCGCACATCTCCGGCGACGCGGGCCTGCTCGAGGCGTTCGCCGACGACCAGGACATCCATCGCGCGACCGCGGCGGAAGTCTTCGGCGTGGCGCCGGCGAAGGTGAGCGTCGACCAGCGCCGCTCGGCCAAGGCCATTAATTTCGGCCTCATCTACGGCATGTCCGCCTTCGGGCTCGCCCGCCAGCTCGGCATCGGGCGCGACGAGGCGCAGGGCTACGTCGAGCAGTATTTCGCGCGCTACCCGCAGGTCAGGGAATACATGGAACGCACCCGGGCGCAGGCGCGCGAGCGCGGCTACGTCGAGACCGTGTTCGGCCGGCGTCTTTACCTGCAGGACATCAATGCGCGCCAGGCCGCTGCCCGCCAGTACGCGGAGCGCAGCGCCATCAACGCGCCGATGCAGGGCACGGCGGCCGACATCATCAAGAAGGCCATGATCGCTGTCGACGACTGGCTGCGTGCCGACCAGGTACGCGCCCGGCTGATCATGCAGGTGCACGACGAGCTGGTGCTCGAGGTGCACTCGAGCGCAATCGAGGCGGTCACGCGCGAGTTGCCGCGGCTGATGACCGGCGCGGCCGCGCTGCGCGTGCCGCTGAAGGTGGATCTCGGCAGCGGCGCGAACTGGGACCAGGCGCACTGACCGGGGCCGGCCGGATGCTGCCCTGCCGCTTGCCGCGACGCGGTTTGGTTTCGACCCGGAACTAATTCAAGGCCGATCGTTCAAATGATTCGGGTGCGATAAAAGCGCCCCCCGCTGTTTCCTCCCTAGGCGGGTACATGACGGCCGATTACCCCAAACCGGCCGAATTTGCCCCGGGTGTTCCCCCTGTACTCCGCACCCGGGGCATCTTTTTTTCCGGCCGCGTTCAGGTCATGTCGTAGCGGTCGAGGTTCATTACCTTGTTCCAGGCCGCGACGAAATCATCGATAAACTTCTGCCGGCCGTCGTCGGCCGCATAGAACTCCGCAACCGCGCGCAGCTCGGAGTGCGAGCCGAACACGAGATCCACCGGGGTCGCTGTCCACTTCACCTTGCCGGAGGCGCGATCGAGACCCTCGTAAAGGCCCTCGCTCGCCGCGGACTTCTGCCACTTCACCGACATGTCGAGCAGGTTGACGAAGAAATCGTTGCTCAACATGCCAGGCCGATCCGTCAGGACGCCGTGCTGCACCTGCCCCGCATTGGCATCGAGCGCGCGCATGCCGCCGACGAGCGCCGTCATCTCGGGCACGGTCAGCGTCAGCAGGTTGGCCCGCTCCACCAGCATCTGCGTCGGCGGACGCGCATTGCCCGTGCGGAAGTAGTTGCGGAACCCGTCGGCGGTCGGCTCCAGCACGGCGAAGGAGGCGACGTCGGTCTGCTCCTGCGAGGCATCGGTGCGGCCCGGCCGGAAGGGTACCTTGGCCTGGTAGCCTGCCTGCCGCGCGGCCTGCTCGATGGCTGCGGCGCCGCCGAGCACGATCACGTCGGCCAGCGAGACTTTCTTGCCGCCTTGCTGCGCGCGATTGAAGTCGCGCTGTATGCCCTCGAGCCGCTCGAGCACTTTGCCGAGCTCGGCCGGATCGTTGGCCGCCCAGTCCTTCTGCGGCGCCAGCCGGACCCTTGCCCCGTTCGCCCCGCCGCGCCGGTCGGTACCGCGGAAACTCGCCGCCGAGGCCCACGCGGTCCTCACCAGTTGCGGCACCGTCAGCCCGGAAGAGAGGATCGTCGACTTCAGTCGCGCGATATCCGCCTCATCGATCAACGCGTGATCGACCGGCGGCACCGGGTCCTGCCAGGAGAACACGTCGGCGGGTACCTCGCTGCCGAGGTAACGCGCGCGCGGCCCCATGTCCCGGTGCGTCAGCTTGAACCAGGCCCTGGCGAAGGCGCGCTCGAATTCCTCCGGGTTCTCGAGGAAACGCTGCGAGATCTTCCGGTAGCTCGGGTCCTCCTTCAGCGAGAGATCGGTGGTGAGCATGATCGGTGCATGCCGCTTGTTCGGATCGAAGGCGTCGGGCACCAGGCTGGCAGCGCCCTTGTCGCTCGGGATCCACTGGACTGCCCCGGCGGGGCTGCGCGTCTGCACCCAGTCGAAGGCGAACAGGTTCGCGAGGTATTGCATGGTCCAGCTCACCGGGCTGGAGGTCCAGGCGCCCTCGAGGCCGCTGGTGATGGTGTCGCCGGCCTTGCCCTCACCGCACTTGTTGACCCAGCCGAAGCCCTGCTGCTCGAGGCCGGCCGCCGCGGGCTCGGGGCCCACGCAGTCCTTCGGGCTGGCCGCGCCATGGGCCTTGCCGAAGGTGTGTCCGCCGGCGATCAGCGCCACGGTTTCTTCATCGTCCATCGCCATGCGGGCGAAGGTCTCGCGGATATCCCGGGCGGCAGCCACCGGATCGGGGTTGCCGTTCGGCCCCTCGGGATTCACGTAGATCAGGCCCATCTGCACGGCGGCGAGCGGGTTGGCGAGCTCGCGGTCACCGCTGTAGCGCTTGTCGCCGAGCCATTCCGTCTCCGGGCCCCAGTCGACGAGCTCCGCCTCCCAGTCGTCCTCGCGGCCGCCGGCGAAGCCATAGGTCTTGAAGCCCATGGATTCCAGCGCGACGTTGCCGGTGAGCACCATCAGGTCGGCCCAGGATATTTGTCGGCCGTACTTCTGCTTGATCGGCCAGAGCAGGCGACGCGCCTTGTCGAGGTTGGCGTTGTCGGGCCAGCTGTGCAGCGGTGCGAAGCGCTGCTGCCCGCCGCCGGCGCCGCCGCGGCCATCACCGACGCGATAGGTGCCGGCGCTGTGCCAGGCCATGCGGATGAAAAACGGGCCGTAGTGACCGTAGTCGGCCGGCCACCAGTCCTGCGAGTTCGTCATGAGCGTGGCGAGGTCTTTCTTCACCGCTGCGAGATCGAGGCTCGCGAACTCGCGCGCATAGTCGAAATCCGTGCCCATCGGGTTCGACTGCGGCCCGTGCTGGCGCAGCGGGCTGAGATCGATGTAGTCCGGCCACCAGAACTGGTTAGGCCTCGGTTCGGTCTGCGCCAGGGCCGTGGTTGCCGCAACAGCGGCCAGGAACGGGAGAATGAGTTTGAGCATTGTTATTCCCCTTAATGAAGCCAACATTGGAAACAGGCTTCGCGCCGAAGCCGGTTTCGGATGAGCCCATCGGGATCATAGACCCGGGCCGCCGGGTTTTGGCGACACCGTCTGCG
>JAKLLP010000261.1 GCA_023150055.1 Gammaproteobacteria bacterium
GGCTACACGACGGCCAATGAAGGCCGAATGATGGGACCCCAGCATGCCTCGATGCGCGACGCGGCAAACCGGGGCCTCATCGATATCGATGTGAACGGCTGGGCCGACTATCTGGTGAAGGCAGATCTCGATACCGACCTGTCCCCCGGTTATTCCAACCACTACCGCCTCGCCGGCCTCAAGATCACCCTCGATGGCTCGCCGCAGGGCCGCACCGCCTGGCGCACGGCAGCCTACCTCATCCCGCCCGACGGCCAGGAGGCCGGCTACAAGGGCTATCCCGCGATTGCGGATACGGCCCAGGTGCAGGCGCTTCTGGATGAGGCCTACACCAAGGGCTGGCCGGTCAAGGTTCACGCCAACGGCGACGCCGCCGTTGACCAGCTCTTCGCGGCTCTGCGCCCGGTTGTCGCCAAGCATGGGGTCAAGCCCGGACAAACCATCCTCGTCCACGGCCAGTTCATCCGTCCGGATCAGGTGCAGCAGCTGAAGCCGCTCGGCATCTTTCCGTCGATGTTCCCCCTGCACACCTTCTACTGGGGGGACTGGTACAAGAAGATCGTCGGGCCGGAGAAAGCGGAGCAGATCTCGCCGATGCGCTCGATCCTTAACACCGGCCTGCACGCGACGAGCCACACCGATGCCCCAGTTGCGCTTCCGAATCTGATGCAGGTTGCTTGGGCCACGGTGAACCGCATTTCTCGCTCGGGAGCGATCATTGGCGCGGATGAACGCGTTACACCCCACGAAGCGTTGAAGATGATCACCATCTGGGGCGCAGAGCAGTTCGGCGAGCAGGAAGCTAAGGGCTCGCTCGTGCCCGGCAAGCTGGCCGACATGGTGATGCTCTCTGACAACCCGCTCACGATCGAGCCGTCGAAGATCAATACGATCGTCGTGCTGGAGACCATCAAGGAAGGGAAGACCGTTTACAGGCGAGAGTAGCGAGACGATGCACAGATCTTGCGTACGCGGTCCAACAACCGGTTGCAGCGCTCGGTTCGGTCTTCGGGCATTCTTGTTGCCAAGGAGACCTTAGCGTATGGAACAGAAATACAACGTGGTCGTGAAGCGTTCGGGCAAGTGGTGGATCGGCTGGGTTGAAGAGGTTCCGGGCGTCAATTGCCAGGAGCGCACTCGTAAGGCGCTGCTCGAAACGCTCCGTATCACTCTCGAAGAGGCCATTAAGCTCAATCGGACTGAAGCGCGTCGTGCCGCAGGTAAGGGGCTCCAAGAGCTGACCATTGCGGTATGAAGCGCCGCGATCTGTCGCGGCATCCGGACGATCACACGTTCAGCAACAGAAACTCCCGCTCCCATGGACTGATCACCTGGAAAAACCTCTCCTGCTCCTCACGCTTGATCGCCGCATAGACCTGCACGAAACGATCGCCGAGCAGCGCCCGCAGCCGCTCGCTGCCTTCCAGCAGCTCCAGCGACTCGTTGAGCGTGCGTGGCAGCGCGAACGGCAGCCGATAAGCATTGCCAGTCTCCGGCTCCGAGGGCGCGAGCTTCTCCTGCATGCCGAGAAAGCCGCAGGCGAGCGAGGCGGCTATCGCCAGGTACGGATTGACGTCCGCCCCGGCGACACGGTTTTCCACCCGCCGGTCCTGCGGCCCGGTCTCGGGCACCCGCAGCCCCACGGTGCGGTTGTCGTAACCCCATTGCAGGTTGATCGGCGCCGCCATGTAGCGCGTGAAGCGCCGGTAGGAATTCACGTAGGGCGCCAGCAGCAGCGCAACGTGCGGCAGGTAGCTCTGCAGGCCGCCGATGAAATGCCGGAACCGCGGGCTCTCGCCGCCATCAGGGCCGGAGAACACGTTGGCGCCATCCTCTGCGTCGACGATGCTCAGGTGCCAGTGCATGGAGCTGCCGGGCTCGTTCTGCATGGGCTTCGCCATGAACGTCGCATACACGTCGTGGCGCATTGCCGTCTCGCGCACGATCCGCTTGAAGATGAACATCTGGTCGGACAGGGCCATGGCATCGCCGTGCAGGAAGTTCACTTCCAGCTGCGCGGTGCCTTCCTCGTGCACCAGGTTGTCCACCTCGATCTCCATCGCCTCGCAGTAGTCGTAGATGTCCTCGATGAGCGGCTCGAACTCGTCGATCGCATCGAGACTGTAGGGCTGGCGCACGGTCTCCACCCGCCCGGAGCGGCCGGTGGGCGGGACCAGCGGATAGTCCGGGTCGGTGTTGCGCTTGACGAGATAGAACTCGATCTCCGGGGCCACCACCGGGCGCAGGCCGGCGGCATCGTAGAGCGCGAGGATGTTGCGCAGCACCTGGCGCGGGGCGATGTCCACCGGCTTGCCGGCCATCTCGCGGCAATCGTGGATGACGACGGCCGTGGGCTCGTTGGCCCAGGGCACCATGCGGATGGTGGACAGGTCCGGCTCGGCCAGCATGTCGCGGTCCGACGGCGAGACCAGCGTCTCCTCCGGGTGCTCACCGGTGACGGTCTGCACGAAGACCGACTCCGGCAGTCGCATGCCACCTTGCGCCGCGAAGGTCTTCGCCGGCATGAACTTGCCGCGCGCGATACCGGCCTGGTCCGGGATGATCGCCTCGACCTCCGAGACCTTGTGGTCGGTGAGCCAGTCGACGAGATCCTGCTTCTTGTTCATGCCATCCTGCCTGCCCCACGCCGGGGGATTCTTTCAACCGGGCCGGTAGCGACGCGCCGCATCGCCAAAGGCCTGAAACATCGCCATCGACAGCGGGTTGTCACGCACGCGCCACTCCGGGTGCCACTGCACCGCGAGGGTGAAGCCTGGCGCATCGCGGACCACGAAGGCCTCCACCAACCCGTCCGGCGCCACTGCCTCGACGGCGAGCCCCCCACCGAGCACGTCCACGCCCTGTGAGTGCAGCGAGTTGACGGTGGCCGACTGCATGCCGCTGATCCGCGCGAGCACGCCGCCCGGCGTGAAACTCACCGCGTGTCGCGGGGCATATTGATCCTCGAGCTCCTCGGCGGGGTCATCCTTGTGACCGGCAAAGCCGGGCAGCTCGTGCACGGCCTGATGCAGGGATCCGCCGAATGCCACGTTCATCTCCTGGAAGCCGCGACAGATCGCCAGGACCGGCAGCCCGGCGCGCACCGCCGCGGGTATCAACCGGAACACGGCCTGATCGCGCTCGGGGTCGTGCAGCGTGCCCGGCCGGCTCGGGTGACCCGCGTAGCGTTGCGGTTCCACGTTCGAAGGGCTCCCGGTCAACAGCAGCCCCTGCAGGTGGCCGAGAATCGCGCCGACGTCGAAATCCCCGCCGAGCACCGGCAGCCCGAGCGGATAGCCACCGGCGCCCTGGGCCACCGCGTCGAGGTACTTCTCACCGACGGCGTGGAACGGATGCGGACCGATCATACGCCGGTCCGAGATCACGCCGATTAGTGGACGCCCGCCGCTCATGTAAATTACGTTGCCAGAGCGCCTGCCGGCCCGCCACCACCCCTCGGCCGCACAAGGGTCTGCGCGCGGACCAGGGGGATTTACTGCACTGCTTCGCGCAGGTCTCCGTGGATTCTGTCAGATGGTCCCGGTGGGTCCTGCCGGAGGTGCAGGACCTTTCGGGGCACGAGCAACGGAGGCAAGGCAACGTGCGCGATCGTCCCGGACACCCGCCCGGGTGATCCGCGAAGAGACGGGATCACGAGGTCGAGGCCACGCGTCGAGCCGGCCCCGTCAGCCGGGCGAACCGACGCTACCGGCAGGGGTCACGACGCCGCCCCCGAACCGCACCCGCAGGTCGGCGCCGATGCCGATCAGCGCCGGCACCAGGAAGAGCACCAGCAAGGGCGAAAACAGCAACCCGAAGATCAGCGTGACCGCCAGCGGTTGCACGAGCTGTGCCTGCAGGCTGCCCTCGAACAGCAGCGACGCCAACCCGCACACGGTGGTGAGCGTGGTGAGGATGACCGGGCGCAGGCGGCTGGCCGCGCCTGCCACCACGGCCTCCTGCAGGGCACCACCCTCGGCCTGGCGGGTATGCACGCTCTTCATGAGAATGATGGCGTCGTTGATGATGACGCCGGACAGGCCGAGGATCGCCTGCAGGCTCAGCATGTTGACGTTGAAGCCCATGACCCAGTGGCCGAATATGGCACCGACCAGGCCAAACGGGATCAGCGCCATGACGATCAGC
>JAKLLP010000262.1 GCA_023150055.1 Gammaproteobacteria bacterium
GAGTACCTCGTGGAAGCGGCGACACCCGCCCAGGTCTATGCGCCGGGCGCGCTGATTCCGGTCGGCATCAGCCTCAGGGACCCCGGCTCATCGGCGCAGGGCTACGAGGTCGATGTGTGCCTTCCCGACCGACGGCGTGGCTTGCAATGCAAGGCCGCGCGTGATCCCTATCGCAAATAAAAGTCAAGCGCTGACGAGTCACCATCGCGTGGACAATGCAAAGAAAAGCAACTCGTGCCCGTCCTTCTTGATCGTTCATGCACTTGAATGCAACAGCCGAACGGCAATCTAGTTTCGACGCAGTCGATGCGATCCATCGCGCAAACACCGTGCTATGATTCCGCCCCCGCGAAAGAGGGGACACACGACGAAGAGGTCGTGTGCGCCGGGCAGAAGCGCACAGCAAAGCGGCACGCACGGCAGCCGATGCAATAACAGCGCCTTCCTGCCCGGGTTGCAACGCGGACCATCTTGTTCAATGCGGGCGCGTGAGTGATCGCGGGCCCGCCAGGAATGACCGGCGCAGCAGCGTGGCCTGCGCCGGGGAGTAGACACATCGTGACAACCACCAGAAAGACCGCTGGCATCCGCAAACCCAACGGACGCCATCGCGACTCTGTCGTGCAGCTTCGCAACCGCCCGCTGCGCGACCTGACCGGCGAAGCATTACGAATCTACTTTCGCGATCTGAACGGCCATAGACCCAACGAGCTCTACGAGCTGGTGCTCGGCGAGGTCGAACCCCCCCTGTTCGAGGCGGTGCTCGATTACACGCAGGGCAACCAGAGCCGGGCCGCGGAAATTCTCGGGCTGAACCGTGCCACGCTGCGCAAGAAGCTCAAGCAGTACGACCTGCTCGGCTGAGCTCTCGATGCGCTGCAGCCTGGCGACCGCGGCCCCGCATCGGGCACCCGCATGACCCGCATATCGCGCGCGCTGATCAGCGTGTCCGACAAGACGGGAGTCGCCGGGTTTGCCCGCGAACTTGCCGCGCTCGGGATCGAACTCATCTCCACCGGAGGCACGGCGGGCGTGCTGCGCGAGGCCGGTCTCAGCGTGACCGACGTCAGCGACATCACCGGCTTCCCCGAGATCATGGACGGACGGGTCAAGACACTGCACCCGGCGGTGCACGGCGCGCTGCTCGGCCGCCGCGACATCGATGCCGCGGTCATGGGCCAGCACGGCATCCGCCCGATCGATCTCCTCGTGATCAACCTGTATCCGTTCGAAGCCACGGTCGCCCGGCAAGGCGCCTCGCGCGAGGAAGCCATCGAGAACATCGACATCGGCGGCCCGGCCATGATCCGCGCCGCGGCAAAAAACCACGCCTTCGTGGCCGTCGTCGTCGATCCCGCTGACTACCCGGCGATCCTCGCGGAACTGCGGGACCGGAATGTAACGGTCGGCGAGGACACGCGGCGACGGCTGGCGCGCAAGGCCTTCGCCCACACCGCCTGCTACGACGCGACGATCTGGCACCATCTCGAAATGACCGAGGGCGACGGCGCGTTGCCGGAACGCCTGCCCGTGGCACTGCGCAAACACGAGGACCTGCGTTACGGCGAGAACCCGCACCAGCGCGCGGCGCTCTATCGGCAGCCCGGACGTCGGCCGGGCTCACTGCTTGGCGCCGAGCAACACCAGGGCAAGCCGCTGTCTTTCAACAACATTGCCGATGCCGATGCTGCCATCGAGTGCGCCCGCGCACTGCCCGCCCCGGCCTGCGTCATCGTCAAGCACGCCAACCCCTGCGGGGTCGGCGTCGGCACGACGCTCGCCGAAGGCTACGAGAAGGCCTACGCCACCGACCCCGAGTCGGCCTTCGGTGGCGTCATTGCCTGCAACGCCGAGGTCGATGGCGATCTCGCGAGGACCATCAGCGCGCGGCAGTTCCTCGAGGTGATCACCGCGCCGTCCTTCACGGCCGAGGCGCTCGCCGCGTTTGCCCGCAAGCCCAATGTGCGCGTGCTCGGGCTCGGCCCGCTCGGCGACCCGGCAGCCCCCGCCCTGCGTCTGCAGCAGGTGGAAGGCGGCGTGCTGGTGCAGGACAAGGATGCCGCCACGGTCACGTTCGACCAGCTCCGGGTGGTGTCGCAACGAGCGCCAACGCCGCGCGAGCTCGAGGATGCGCTCTTCGCCTGGCGCGTGATCCGCTTCGTCAAGTCGAACGCCATCATCTACTGCCGTGACGGGGCCACGCTCGGCGTCGGGGCGGGCCAGATGAGCCGTGTCATGAGCGCGCGCATCGCCGCCTGGAAGGCCGCCGAGGCCAAGCTCGACATCCGCGGCGCTGCCATGGCTTCGGACGCGTTTTTCCCGTTCCGCGACGGCATCGACGCCGCCGCCGCGCATGGCATCGCCGTCGTCATCCAGCCGGGCGGCTCAATGCGCGACGCGGAAGTGATCGCCGCCGCGGACGCACACGGCATGGCAATGATCTTCACCGGCGTGCGGCATTTCCGGCATTGAGCACCATGCCACCGACAGGCCCGGCCTGCGACAAAGCGGGATCGATACGCCGGCGTTGCCGGCGCTCCCGGGGAGGGTGAGGGAATGAAGGTACTCGTCGTCGGCGGCGGCGGACGCGAGCATGCGCTGGCCTGGAAAATCGCGCAGTCGCGCCGCGTCACGGACGTGCTCGTGGCGCCGGGTAACGCCGGCACCGCCACGGAGCCCAAGGTCCGCAATGTCCCGGTGGCGGCGGAGGACGTCGAAGCGCTGCTGCGGCTGGCGCGCGAAGAGCATATCGGGCTCACGGTCGTTGGCCCGGAGGCGCCGCTTGCGGCAGGCATCGTCGACCGGTTCGTCGGCAGCGGGCTGCGCTGCTTCGGGCCCCGCAAGGCAGCCGCCCAGCTCGAAAGCTCCAAGAAATACGCCAAGGAATTCATGGTCCGCCACGGCATCCCGACCGGCCGTCATGCTTCCTTCACCGACCTCGACGAGGCGCTCCCCTATATCCGGGCCCAGGGCGCCCCGCTCGTCATCAAGGCCGACGGGCTTGCCGCCGGCAAGGGCGTCATCGTCGCGCACACGGTCGAGGAGGCCACTGCGGCCGCCGAACAGATGCTCGGTGACCGCGCGTTTGGTGCCGCCAGCGAGTGCGTCGTGGTGGAGGAATTCCTGCAGGGCGAAGAGGCGAGCTTCATTGCCATGGTGGGCGTCGACGGTGCCATCCTGCCGCTCGCCACCTCGCAGGACCACAAGGCGCGCGACGACGGCGACCGGGGGCCGAACACCGGCGGCATGGGGGCTTACTCGCCCGCTCCGGTGGTGACCGAGGCGCTGGCCGGGCGGGTGACGCAGGAAATCATGCAGCCGGTGGTCGAGGGCCTGCGCCGCGAGGGGGTGCGCTATTTCGGCTTCCTGTATGCGGGGCTCATGATCGGGCCGGACGGCACACCGAAAGTCCTCGAATTCAACTGTCGTTTCGGCGACCCGGAAACCCAGCCGATCCTGTTCCGGCTGCGCTCCGACCTCACCGAACTCCTCGATGCCGCGCTCGACGGCAAGCTCGGCAAGGTCCGCGCCGACTGGGATCCCCGCCCGGCGCTCGGGGTGGTCATGACGGCGGAGGGCTATCCCGGCAAATACCGGACCGGTGACCCGATCAGCGGGCTGCCGGCAGCGGGCTCGGCCAACAGCAAGGTGTTCCACGCCGGCACCGGCCTCGATACCGAGGGTCAGGTCGTCACCCGCGGCGGGCGCGTGCTCTGCGTAGTCGGCAGCGGGGCGACGGTCGGAGAGGCTCAGCGCGTCGCTTACGAGGTGGTTGCGCCGATCCGTTTCGCGGGCGCCCACTACCGGCGCGACATCGGCTACCGCGCCATCGCCCGCGGGCTCTAGCCCGATGACCGCCCTTGCGGCGGGAGCCTGCGCCGTCGCTCCCGCCCTTGTTCATCAATACTCGCTCTGGACGCAGACTCCGGCCTCCGGGCGATGCAGCGACAGCGTCTGCGCGGGCTACAGCTTCGCGGTGGAGGCGCGTTGCTCGCGCAGGATGCGGCGGATCGTCTCGGCCGGCACGACGGCGCCCTTGCCGACACCGGGGCACCCCGCGGCAATGCCGCGCCACGCCTTCGCGCCCATGTTCTCGGGCCAGAACGGCCAG
>JAKLLP010000263.1 GCA_023150055.1 Gammaproteobacteria bacterium
ATCTCAGCCAGCCCGTGTGCTGGGCCTTGAGAGCGGACTCGACGAAGCGGGTCGCCCCTCGGGGCTTTTGTGCTGGAAGACCGGCAAGCGGGGTGCTAAAGTTGCGGTTCGATGTCGTGTCCTTTGCGTCATGGTGTCGTTGCTCGGCATGGGCCGCCTTCGGGCGGCCCATGTTGTTTTTGGCTCTGCCCTGAGGTGCACAACGCCGAAGAGAGGCTTTGGTTTGATCCGCTGCTCCCTGGTGGCGTCGATGTTGTTTGGCGTAGCCCTCAGGTTTTGCTTGGAACGCGCACAAGCTGTGACGCATGGCAGCTGAGCAGCAGCGGTATGGCCCTGCTGGCCGAATAGCGGGGCTAAGGGTTCATGAACGTCATCGGTACGCCTGTCTGGATCGTAATCCCAGTATCGCGTACGGCAGTCCGCGCGTGACAGCGCTCCTGGCCGCGACGATCCTTCCCATGCAATCGGAGTTCATGCTCGCCGGGCATCATCCCATAGACACGTACGATCGATGGTGGCTTGTTGCCATTGATGCCGTGGGCATGTGTTGGCCTCATCGGTGAACTACGTACGTGTGCGGTGTATCGAGCAACGTCAAAATTCGGTAAGGACTTTAACAACAACACCCCAATGCGCTGCATCACCGGCAATTCCAAGAGGAACACCAACAGCGATCTCTGCGCGAGGCAATGGCCGCCAGACTATGCCTGGAGTGAAATAAAGCTCTCTCTCACCTCCAGAAGAGCCGATAGCCTCCACCACGCCTACAAGTTTCGGACTCAAAGGATACGCGAGTGCGGCGCTGTACGTGACTGATGTTGATCCCTTAGAGATGTCGGCTCCTAATGTGCTGAAAACCCAGGCATCTCCGAGTGCGAGGCCCATGCGGGCAGAGGGTGCAACCCGATACCTGCCGTCACCCAGATCCCTATCCGCGTCACCGGTAGGAATGCTTACGTCGAGTGAGCCCGAAAAAACCAACGTTTCCTTGTTGATGAATGCGTATAACAACCCTGCCTTGATGTCGCCAACGCCGCGAGTGGACTCGTTGTTGTCTCTGGCTACGCGAATCCGGTATGGCAGTTGCATCTGCACCTGAAACGTGTCTGTGATGCCATATTCCGCCGTCAGAGATGCTTCTGTGGTTTTCTCTTTTCGGCTTTTTAGGTAGTTCCCACCCAGGGTGATCTGGACTTCCTGTTGGTCTTGTGGAAAGGGAGTCTCGCCTAGGAAAATCTCCTGCACGATCTGATTTTTCTCTTTATCGTCGCTGCCCTCTGAAGCCTCTGCTGCAATGGGGGCCAGTAAGAGCATCATGCTTGCGACAAGGATCAGGCTAAGCGACCGCAACAGAACCTCCCTACCAGTTCGCGAGCTTATAGCGTTTGAATCGTAATCCCTGCGACGCGAAGCATCAATGCGATTTTAGCAATAATGCCGCCTTTTCAAGTGCCGGTTCGAGAAGATCCGTGTGCCCTTGGCTGCTCGCGGTTTGCTATGGCCGTGCAGTTCTCCTGGCCCTGCTTGAGGGGGTGGCCGAGGACGGCGACACCAAGGACATCGAGGCATCGCTCAAGGACCACACCAACAGCGGCGTCTTCCCCCCGGCATCCCCTTTGAGGTGACCGCGAAGCCCGGCGACAAACTGTCGTTCGCCACCATGTTCGTGCAGTCGAACGACTGGTTTTACGGGCCGAAGGACGGCGCGATTGCCCTGTTCGGCAAGAACGGCAAGCCGCTCTCCGGCGATATCATCGTCCGGGTCAGCCTGTTCGACACGGGAACCGAGGTCAGCGAGCCGCCCGGCGTTGGCCAGAACCAGGCTCCACGGCAGAGCAAGCCGAACACCGTGCCGTCCGAGGACAAGCCGGTGCGGATTGTCGGGCACGAGTTTCAGGTGCCATCCGTCTCCGAGGTCATCAAGGTCACCGTGACCGCCACCGCAACCGGATTCGTCTGACGACGGTCGTCGAGGCGCGCACGCGGCCCGGAGCCCCACCGCAACCGGGGGCTCCCGGATCATCCTCACTTCGCCGCGGGCGTGATGCTCGTCACGGTGTAGTTGCCTCCGTTCCCCTTCTCCAACCCGAACTCTACCTGCTGGCCCGGTTGGACCTTCGACAGGTCGATGTTCGGTGCGACCTGGAAGTCCATGGTCATCGCGGGCCACTTGATGGCCGGGATCGGCTCGTGGTTCAGGTTGACCGTCTTCTTGGCCGGGTCGACCTTCCTCACCACGCCCTTGCCCGTGATCGGCTGGTTCGCCTGCGCGCCCATGTTCATGCCCGGCATTCCCAGCATGCCCTGGTTCGACTGGGCCAGGGCCGGTTCGGCCAGGAGCGCGGCGGCGACGGCGAGAACGGCGGTCTTGGAAACGGTCATGGTGCTCTTCCTCATTCGGCTGGGTGTGCGGTCCCGTGGGTGCGGAGACGCTCCGCTTCGGCAGCGGCCTGGGTCCGCAGGCGGAACCGCTGCCAGATCAGGTAGACGGCCGGGATGACGATCAGCGTCAGGGTCGTGGCGCTCGCCATGCCGCCGACCATCGGCGCGGCGATCCGGCGCATCACCTCCGAGCCGGTGCCGCCCCCGACCATGATGGGGAGCAGGCCCGCGAAGATGGTCGCCACCGTCATCACCTTAGGCCGCAGACGGAGCAGCGCGCCTTCGATCACGGCGGCCTCGACGTCCTCCGGCGTCAGGGCACGCCCCTCGGCCGCCACCTCGGCACGGTGGCGCTCCAGGGCGAGGTTCAGGTAGACGAGCATGATGATGGCCGTCTCGACGGCAACGCCCGCCAGCGCGATGAAGCCGACGCCGACGGCGACCGACAGGTTGAAGCCTAGGTACCAGAGCAGCCAGACACCGCCCGCCAGGGCCACTGGCAAGGACGCCATGACCACTAGCACCTCGCCGAGACGCCGGAAGGTGAGCCAGAGCATCAGGGCGATCAGGGCCACGGTCAGCGGCGCGATGGCCGTGAGTCGCCCGCGGACGCGCTCCAGGTACTCGAACTGCCCTGACCAGCTGAGCGAGTAGCCGGGCGGGAGGCGAACGGAGCGGGCGACGACCTCCCGGGCGTCCGCGACGTAGCCGCCCAGGTCGCGCCCGGCGATGTCGACGAACACCCAACCGTTCAGCCGGGCGTTCTCCGTGCGGATCATGCCGGGGCCGTCCTTGATGCGGACCCGGGCGACGTCGCCGAGCGCGATGTGGGCGCCGCTTGGCGTCACGATGGGCAGTGCCGCCAGGGCGTCCGGCGTGTCCCGCCACTCCCGCGGGTAGCGGACGTTGACCGGGAAGCGCTGGAGGCCCTCGATGCTCTGCGTCACCTCCTCGCCGCCGACGGCGGTGCGCACGACCTGCTGCACGTCGGCGATGTTCAGGCCATAGCGTGCGGCCGCCCGGCGGTCGATGTCCACGTCGACGTAGCGGCCACCGACGGGACGCTCGGCATAAGCCGAGGCCGTGCCCGGGACCGCGCGGACCGCCGCCTCGACCTGCGCGGCGATGCGGCCGATCTCACCGAGGTCGGGCCCGGCGACCTTGATGCCCACCGGGGTCTTCACGCCGGTCGCCAACATGTCGATGCGGTTCTTGATCGGCATGATCCAGACGTTCGTCACTCCGGGCACCTTCACCGCCCGGTCGAGTTCGGTCCGGATGCCCGCCATGTCCATGCCCGGCCGCCACTGGTCGCGCGGCTTCAGCTTGATGGTCGTCTCGAACATGGAGATCGGCGCCGGGTCGGTCGCCGTCTCGGCGCGGCCGATCTTGCCGTAGACCGCCTCGACCTCGGGAACTGTCTTGATCAGCCGGTCGGTCTGCTGGAGCACCTCGCGCGCCTTGCCGATCGAGACGTCGGGCATCAGGCTCGGCATGTACAGCAGGTCGCCCTCATCCAGGTCCGGCATGAACTCCGAGCCGATGCGCTGGAGCGGCCACGCCATGCTCGCGACCAGCAGGACCGCGACCACGATGGTGGCCCAGGGCGCCGCGAGGGCGCCGCGCAGGACGGGGCGATAGAGCCAGATCAGCAGGGTGTTGAGCGGGTTCCTGCGCTCGGGAATGATCCGTCCGCGCACGAAGGT
>JAKLLP010000264.1 GCA_023150055.1 Gammaproteobacteria bacterium
TTGCGATTGAGGATCTGCTGCGGGCGGTCCAGCGGCTGGCCGACGTCGTGCGTGCTGGCGATGAGCAGGCCTTCGTCTCCCTGATGGAGCAGGGGCGCGATTACCTTGCGCAGCGCGCCTGAACGCAGGCCGCTTACTCCGGCGCGTGTCGCCCGCGGCTTAACAGCAGGAGGAATAAGGGCACGCCGACGAGGGCGGTGATTGCGCCGACCGGCAGCTGGCGCGGCACCAGCGCGGTGCGCGCCACGGTGTCGGCCAGAACGAGCAGCGTACCGCCCGCCAGGGCTGCTCCGGGCATGACGATGCGGTGGTCGGCCCCCGCGGCAAGGCGCACCAGATGGGGCACCACGAGGCCGACGAAGCCGACCGTGCCGGCAGTCACCACCGCGGTCGATGTCAGCGCCGCGCTGAGGAAATAGATCGCGATCCGCATGCCACGTACCGGCAGGCCAAGCAAAGCGGCCTGCTGATCGCCGGTCGCGAGCACGTTCAGTGCCCGCCCAAGCACGAAGCAGCACAGTGTTGCGGCCGACGCGATGACCAGGCAGCCCGCCGGGTCGTCCGCGAACGAAAAGTCGCCCATCAGCCAGAACAGGGCCCCCCGCAGGTTGCGCTCCGGGCTGATGGCCAGCATCAGGCTGACAAGTGCGCTCCAGCCGGCGGCGACGACGACCCCGGTGAGCAGCAGGCGGCCCGCAGCCCACTGACCGCCGCGAGCGATCACGAAGACGAGCAGGGTGCTGGCCAGCGCGCCGATAAAGGCGCTGAAATCCACGGCCGAACCCGCGAGGCCGGCAAGCATTGCGGCCAGGGCGAACGCTGCGGCGCCTCCGGAGGTGCCGAGAATGTAGGGATCAGCCAGCGGATTGCGCAGCAGCACCTGCATGAGTGCGCCGGCGAGTGCCAGCGCCGAACCCGTACCGAAAGCGGCCAGCGCGCGCGGCATGCGCAGTGCAAGCAGCACTTGGCGGGAGCCCTCGTCGATGCTGCCGTCGGCAAGAGCGAGGAGTTCGCGCGGACCGACGGCCCCGCTGCCAAAGCTTACCGCCACGGCGATGCTGAGCGACGCCAGCAGCGCGAGGGTGATCAGGAGGCTGGTCGCGCGAATTCGCATGTTCTCCCGGGTGTTCCCATCGGCCCGCGGGCGGAGTGTACCGAAACCGGTGCGCGCAGCGAGTGTTGTGCAGCGGACCAGATTACGATCCGCCTTTTTTGGCGGGGCCTCTTTGTGGAACAATGCTCGTACGCCGAGAACGGGATTGCGTGACGTTGGATCGTATCGATTCGCAGGGCTACAGGGCCAATGTCGGCATCATTCTCAGTGACGATGCGCGGCGAGTTCTCCTCGGCGGGCGCATCGGCCACTCCGGATGGCAGTTCCCGCAGGGCGGCATCTGCGACGGGGAGACCCCGGAGCAGGCCATGTACAGGGAGCTCGGCGAGGAAGTCGGTCTCGGTGCCGACGACGTGGAGATCATCGGGGCAACGCGTTCCTGGCTTCGCTATCGCCTCCCGGACCGCTACATCCGCCGTGATTCCGTTCCCTTGTGCATTGGCCAGAAACAGCGGTGGTTTCTGCTGCGTCTGCGCGCGCCGAAAAGCCGGCTTCGCCATGACATGACGACGCTGCCGGAGTTCGATCGCTGGCGCTGGGTCGAGTACTGGGAGCCCGTGGAGGCGGTCATCTTTTTCAAGCGTAGCGTGTATCTGCGAGCCCTCGAGGAGCTGGCCCCGCTGCTTTTTCCCGGCGAGTTGCCGCCGCAACCCGCATGGCCCGAAGAATGGCGCCTGAGGCGCGGCAAGAGCGCGTGAGCTCCGAGACGCCCGCAGCCGCCGAGGCGCGCAAAGGCGCGGGTGAGTACCTGCGCACTCTGCTCGCCCGTGTCGGTGCCTGGCGTGCGGCGGTGGCGGTCGCAGTCACCGTTGTTGCCGCCGTCGCCTACGGGCTCGGCGCGTGGAGCGGGGGCGCAAAGGAGAACTGGGTCGAGCAGCGCTACCTGCAGCGGCAGGTGGAGATCCTGGAGCAGGAGCGGCGAGCCTCGACTGCGGAACTCGCGAGGCTGCGTACCGAGCAGCAGGTCGATCGAGAAGCCTATGCGCAGATCGAGCAGCAGCTTGGCGAACTCCAGGCCAAGATCATCGAGCAGCAGGAAGAGCTGGCGTTCTACCGCGGGGTTGTCAGTGGCCCCGGTGACGGCGGACTCTCCATACGGGATTTCTCGCTGGTGGCCGGAGAAAAAGGCGTCGTCAGGATGAGTTTCGTCCTCGCGCAACTCAAGCAGGGCCAGCGCGAGGTTCGTGGGCAACTGCAGGTGCGCCTCGAGGGTGTGCGGGAGGGAAAGCCTGCCGGCCTGGATGCGGCCATTCTGAACGCCTCCGGCGAGCCCGTCCGCCTGCCTTTCGCATTCCGCTATTTCCAGGACATTGCCCTGGACATACGGCTGCCGTCGGAGTTCGTCGCGGAGCGCGTGGTCGTGCGGGTACTGCCTACGACTCGGAGCGTGCCGGCGAGCGTCGAGTCCTTTCCGTGGCGCGTGAGCAGCGGATGAGGCGGGCGCAGTGACAAGCAAGCGTGGGCGCCAGGTACGCGATGCCGAAGTGCTGGGGGCAGTCGATCTCGGCTCGAACAGCTTTCACATGGTCATTGCGCGCTATTCGCACGGGCAGCTCGTCGTCATGGACCGCCTGCGAGAATCCGTGAGGCTGGCTGCGGGCCTCGACCGTCGAAACCGGCTGAGCCAGTCGAGCCAGCGACGGGCTCTCGATTGTCTTGCGCGATTCGGCGAACGCCTGCGCAATCTTCATGCGCGCAGGGTCCGCGTCGTGGGCACGAACACTTTGCGCAAGGCACGCGGTGCAGGGACCTTCTGTCGTCAGGCAAGCCGCGTTCTCGGCCATCCGGTGGAGATCATTTCGGGCATCGAGGAGGCCCGCCTCATATACCTGGGCGTCAGCCGCAGCCTGCCCAGGGCACGTGGCCGGCAGCTCGTGGTGGACATAGGCGGCGGGAGCACGGAGATCATCCAGGGCCGCGGTCTGCAGCCCGAGATCATGGAGAGTCTCTACATGGGTTGCGTGGGTCTCAGCGCAACCGCGTTCCCGGACGGGCAGCTGACGCGTCGTGCGTTTCGTGCGGCGCGTGAGGCGGCCCGGCTCGAGTTGGAGCCGATAAGAGTTCGGTTTCTCAAGCACCCACCGGCACGGGTCGCCGGGGCGTCAGGCACGATTCGGGCAGTGCAGGATGTTCTGTTGGCGCTCGGCCGGGGCCGAAAGGGAATCAGGCCGGGTGACCTCGATTTCCTGATGGAAATCATGATCAAGAGTGGACATCTGGATGATCTGCAACTCGCGGGGCTTTCTGCGGATCGTGTGCAGGTGTTTCCCGGAGGCCTCGCTATTCTCGCAGAAGTGCTGTCCTCCCTCGATGTAGACCGGATGGTGGTAGCGGAAGGCGCTCTGCGGGAAGGCATCCTGCACGACATGCTGGGGCGCCTGGCCGACGAGGATGCGCGCAGCCGGACCGTACGTGCGCTGCAGGCGCGTTTTCGTATCGATGTGGCCCAGGCGCGACGGGTCGGCACGCTCGCGCAGAAGCTGCGCAGGGAAGTGGCCGATCAGTGGGACCTCGAGCGGGAGTCGGCGGCACTCCTGCTGGGCTGGTCAGCAGCGCTGCACGAACTCGGACTCGATATCGCGCATGCCCACCATCACTATCATAGCGCTTACGTGCTCGAGCATGCCGATATGCCGGGATTTTCCCGAGAAGAACAGCGATTGCTGGCGACCCTGGTACGTTGCCACCGGAGAAAATTCGGCCTGGAAACCTTCACGCCACTGCCATCGGAGTGGCGGGTGCGGGCGTTGCGACTGACCGTGCTGCTGCGCCTTGCGGTGTTATTCAATCGAGGGCGTATCGGCGTGTCAGTGCCGCTGCTCGCCGCCACCGCGAGTGACGACACCATGAGGCTGGTGCTGCCCGCCGCCTGGCTGCGTGACAATCCGCTGACCGAAGCCGATCTGCGCCGTGAGCAGACGCACCTTGCGGCGGTCGGGATCAGGCTGACAATAACCCGCCGCCGGGATTGAC
>JAKLLP010000265.1 GCA_023150055.1 Gammaproteobacteria bacterium
TGCGCAAGGTCATGCTGGTCAAGTACTCCTGCGCCTTCGTCGTGATGCCCGGGGGCTTCGGCACGCTCGACGAGGCCTTCGAAGTGATGACGCTCATCCAGAACCGCAAGCTCGATTCTTTTCCGGTCGTCGCCATCGGCGGGCAGTTCTGGCAGAGTCTGCGCGCGTTCCTGCTCGACACGCTGGTGCCTGCGGGCACCATCGACGTCAGCGAACTGGCGATGCTCAGTCTCACCGACGACATAGACGAGGCTGTGGCGATCATCCGCAAGGCGACCACCTGTAACGACGAGGTTCGTTGATATGAGAATGACATCCGGAGCGGCCGGCATCCGCTGCCTGCCGCTGCTGCTGGCGCTGGCAATGGCCGGCATCCCGTCCCTCGGCACTGCCGGGGAGGCCGGCGTCTATCGCTTTTCACTGACGCCGCTCGCCGGCTACCGCATGGGTGGCGATATCGAGGCCGAGGAGGGCGACGAGGAGGTCGAGCTCGACGATGACGCCGTGGTGGGACTCATCCTCAACTGGCCGGCGGCCAGTGTCGCGGGTGACGCCTATACCGAGTGGGAAATCTACGTGAGCCGCCAGTCCGCGGGCATCGATCGCGCGCCGGCCGGGGTGGACCCCGCGCTGGAGGTCGACATCACCTATGCGCTCCTCGGCGGCACGTATGTCGGCGAGGGCGAGCTGATGCGCCCGTTCCTCGCCGCCGGCATCGGCGGGGCGCACCTCAGCCCCGACGGCCAGGGCAACGACTCGGACACCGTCTTCGCCTTCGGGCTCGGCGGCGGCGGGCAGTTCTTCCCCGATCGGCGCGTCGGCCTGAGGCTCGAGGCGCGGGTGCTCGGTGCGGTGCTCGACAGCGACAGCGCGCTGTTCTGCGGGTCCGTCTCGGGCGGCGCCACCTGCGCATTCCGCGCCAGCGGCGAGGTGCTCTGGCAGTGGGAGGTTTTCGCGGGCGTGAGCGCGCGCTTCTGACGCGCCTCGGCAGCCTGCCGTGCGCGCGATCGGTTACGATTCATGCTCCGGCCACGATGCGCCCGCACTGCCGGCGCGAGGTTCAATGCCATGGCGAGCAGTTATTCGACGGACAGCCCTTTCGATGAGGCCGCCGAGCGGGTCATCGATCTCGGCAATCGCATGCTCGACCAGGACAGCGGCGCCGACACCTGGGAAATCGCTTCCGGGCTGCTGGCCGGTGCGGTGCAGTTCTGGCTTTTTTCCCGCCAGCCCTGCGAGGACCCGTTCTGCGAGTCCTGCGCGATGGTGAGCACGGCCGAGCGCCGCCTCAAGGCGCTCATCGACGAGGCGCGCCAGCTTGCCGAGGACAGCGACTACTACGCCTCACCGCGCGACATCAACGCCGGGTCCGCCTGACCGGCCACGCCGCGGTCCGCGCGCCCGCAACGGATGCCGCGCTTGCGGTTTCTGCGCATGCTGGCGGATTTCCGGGCTGTGCTATATTCCGCGCCCTTCCAGAGGACCCGTTTGCCCAGGTGAGATATGGCTAAGATTCACGTGACGGACCGCGCGGGCCACAGGCTCGACGTGGAGGCCCGCGATGGCCGCACGCTGATGGAACCGCTGCGCGACATTCCCGACGGCATCGAGGCGTTGTGCGGCGGGATGTGTTCCTGCTCGACCTGCCACGTGTTCGTGGAGCCGCAGTGGGCGCAGAAACTGCCGGCGGCGAAGTCCGATGAAATGGAACTGCTCGAAGGCTCGGAGTGCTACCGTCCGGGCGAGTCCCGGCTGGCCTGCCAGGTGAAGGTGTCCCCGGCCATCGAAGGGCTGGTGCTCACCGTCGCGCCGGAAGAATAGAGGCCTCGCGCCGCGATGGCACCAGGCTGCGGCCTGGGCCAGGCACGGGTCATATCCGGATGCCGCCGTCTTGGTTTAGCTGCCGGGCCCGGTTACACTCCCGACCCGCAATTTCCGTGCGCGTGGGGCGGTAGCTCAGCTGGGAGAGCGTCGCGTTCGCAATGCGAAGGTCGAGGGTTCGATCCCCTTCCGCTCCACCAACCATCCCGACAGCCGGTGGCCCGCCCGGGACACGTCCGTCCACCGTGGCGCTGCGTCCGTCGGGCCGCCGGGTGTATGATCGCTTAGCTGTGAGGCGCGTCACACCGGGTGACGGGGCGGCGCGCTAACGTGGGTCCCGCTGCAATTTATGTCAGGTGACCGCACCCATGAGCTGGGCGGAATGGCTCAAAGGATTGACTGAACGCCGGCCGGGCAAACGCGCCGGGGAGCCCGAGCCCGTGCGCACCCGCGTGGCGCGCAAAGGCGGTGAGGCCTACGCCCGCGAGTGGGTGAAGGTGCTCGAGGACACCGCGCCCGGCAGCGATCCGACCAATACCTACACCTGGGAACTCGACACCAAGGCCGCGGCCTCGCGGCGGCGTCCGCCACCGCCTGGAAAAAAGGCGCCGGCCAAAGAGGCCGACCCCTTCGATACCTATGAATGGGAACTCCACGAGCAGGATTCCCCGGAAGACCCCTGGGGACTGAAGAAGTCCTCCCCCGCGCCCGAGCAACGACCCCGCGACGGCGGCATCAACCCCTACGACACGGGCGTCTTCGACGCCACCTGGACCGGCCGCTTCGACCAGCGTTAGCGACTGCTAAAGCCGCAGCGCTCCGTCGATTTCGAAGACGCGCCCCGAGACGTAGTCGTTCAACAGGATGAACTCCACCGTGTGGGCGATCTCGTCCGGCTCGCCCATGCGCTTCAGCGGGATGCCCGAGACGAGCTTTTCCCGGGCCTCCGGTTTCATGCCGGCCACCATCTCGGTGTTGATGAAGCCGGGCGCGACCGCCGCTGCGCGGATGCCGTGGCGGGCGAGTTCCTTCGCCCAGGTGACGGCCATGGCGGCAACGCCTGCCTTGGCGGCGGAGTAGTTGGTCTGGCCCATGTTGCCCGCGCGCGAGATGCTCGAGATGTTGACGATGCAGCCCTTGCGGCCGCCCTCGACCATGCGCTGCGCGGCCTCGCGGCCGCACAGGAACACGCCGGTCAGGTTGACGTCGATCACCGCCTGCCAGTCCGCGAGGCTCATCTTGCCGGCGAGCTGGCCGTCCTTGAACTTGAGGAGCAGCGCGTCGCGGGTGATGCCGGCGTTGTTGACCAGCGCATCGACGCCGCCGCACTCGCTCGCGATGCGGTCGAAGAGCGCGACGACATCGGCTTCCTTCGCCACGTTGGCGCCGTAACTGCGCACCTCGGCGCCGAGCCCGCGGCAGGCCCCGGCGATTTCCGCGAGGCTGTCTTCACCGAGGTCCACCAGCGCGAGCTTCGGCTGGTGCGTGGCGAGCCGCCGGGCCATGGCGGCGCCGAGGCCGCGTGCCGCGCCGGTGATGACGATCGTCTTGCCGTTGAGATTCATGGCTGGCCCTCGAAAGCAAAAAGAGGCGCCATGCTACCGACTTTCTTGTGCGCTGCAAGATCGGGGAATTCGCGGCTTGCGGAACCTAGAATGGGTCACTGTCCCCATTTATGTTCTGGCAGTATGCCGCCTTCGTGCAGCCAGCAGCGGACGCGCCATGAAGATCACCCGCGGATATGCCGATGGACAATGGGGCCAGGTGCACTACACGCAGTGCGGGGCGGGCGTGCCGGCCGTGCTGGTGCACCAGTCGCCGACCGACAGCGTGCAGTTCGCGCGCGTGCTGCAGCCGCTGGCCCGGCGCGGGCTGCGGGCGATCGCGGTCGATATCCCCGGTTTCGGCGGCTCGGACGTGCCCGACCACCCGCCGAGCATCGCCGAGTACGCGCATATCGTCCCGGCGGTGCTCGAGGCGCTCGGCATCGCGCGGGCGAGCGTGGTCGGGCACCACACCGGGGCGGTGCTGGTGACCGAGGCGGCGCTGCAGTTCCCCGCGCGCATCGACAAGGTCGTGCTGCACGGCCCGCTGCCGATGAGCGCCGCAGAGCGCGCGCAGTGGCGGGCCATGCTCGCGCGCGAGAAGGAGTGGAACCTGCGCTGGGACGGCAGCCACATCGCCGAGCTCTGGCAGTTCCGCTTCGGCGCCCAGGCCGAGTGGACCGACATCGAGGCCTTCCACGCCAACTTCGTGCACGG
>JAKLLP010000266.1 GCA_023150055.1 Gammaproteobacteria bacterium
GAAGCGCGCAGCATTGACGGCACCGCCGGCCACGTATTCGGCCGCACGACTCGAGGCGCACGTCGACTTTCTCGCCGCGCCCGAACGCGAGGGCCGCGGCTTCGGGAGCGCTGGGCTGGAGGCCGCCGCCGAGTACATCGGCGAACAGTTTGCCGCTGCCGGCCTGCTGCCCGGCGGCGACGACGGCACCTATTTCCAGGCGTTCACCGCCCGTGGCGGCGTGGACGACAGCGAACGCCGGTTACGCAACGTCATCGGCGTGCTGCCCGGCTCCGACCCACGGTTCGACGGCGAGGCCGCGCTGGTCAGCGCCCACTACGACCACCTCGGATTCGGCTGGCCCGGCGCGCGCGCCGACGCCGCCGGTCAGCTCCACCCGGGTGCCGACGACAACGCGAGTGGCGTCGCCGTGCTGATCGAGCTGGCGCACACGCTGGCCGCCGCCCCGGCCCCGCCACGCACCATCGTCTTCATCGCCTTCAGCGGGGAGGAAGCCGGGTTGCTCGGCTCGCGCCACTTTGTCGCGAACCCGCGCCCCGTGCCGATGACCGGCATCCTCGGCATCGTCAACATGGACACCGTCGGCCGCCTCGGCGAGCAGCCGGTCTCCATCCTCGCGACCGAGAGCGCGCGGGAGTGGCCGTTCGTCTTCAGCGGCATCAGCGCGGTGACGGGCATCCCGACCCGCAGCGTGCCGGGGGCCAGCGAATCCTCCGATCAGCGCGTGTTCATCGATGCCGGCGTTCCCGGGGTGCAGATTTTCACCGGCGCAGCCTTCGACTATCACCGCCCCAGCGACACGCCCGACAAGGTGGACGCCGCCGGCATGGCGCGCGTGGCCACCGTCGCGGCGGAGGCCGTGCGCTATCTCGCCTCGACCGACAAGCGGCTGACCGCGGTGGCACTCGCACCCGGCACCACGCCCGCGCCGGGGCCCGGCTCCGGCGGCTCACGCCGCGTCTCGCTCGGCGCCGTCCCGGATTTTGCCTTCAAAGGGCCCGGGCTGCGCCTCGACGGCGTCGTGCCCGGCTCGCCCGCCGAGAAGGCGGGGCTTCGGGCGGGCGACGTGTTGACGCAACTCGCGGGGGAGGACATCAGCAACCTCGGCCGATTCAACGACCTGCTGAAAAAGCAGCAGCCCGGCGACCGCGTCGAGCTGCGCTGGATCCGCGCCGGAGTCGAGAACCGGGCCACTGCCGAGCTGGTGGAACGCTGAGATGAAGGCCGCTTTGCCCGAGCCGATGCGGCGGGTGACCGACCTGGTGCGGTGACAGGATCCGCTGCGGGACAGGCATGGGCCCGGTCAGGACCGGCAGCCGGGCCTGGAGTCGATCCTGCAGCGCTGCCGTCCAGCGCCCGCATCGGCGTCAGCGAAAATACCGCCCGACCTCCGCGCTCTTGGTCTCGGCCAGCACCGTGCACAGCTCGATGCCTTCGAGCGTCTCGGCGAGCGTCCGCTCGGCACCGGGAAGCTGCCCGAGGCGCGGCCTGAAGAAGCGCTCGACCTCGTCCCGGTCGGCGCGCGTGCAGAAGCCCGCCCCTATGGTCGGCAGGAACCGGTAGGCGAACTGCGCCATACGCCCGATGAAGGGCTCGTAGTGGTCGCGCAACCAGTCGAAGGTCGCGCGCCGCTGGGAGTCGCGCCTGGCGAGCGCGAACGCGATGGTGCTCGGCTCGCGAAAGCGCAGGCGCTCATCGAGCAGGAGATCACGCGCGTAGTTGCCGACCTCCGGGTCGTCGGTGCTGCCGAGCGCGGCCGCGGCCCGCGTGCGGAACTCGATGTCGTCGGAGCCGAGCATGCGCGCGACGAGCGCCTCGGCGAAGCCGCGTCCGCCTTCCTGCACCCCGACCGCGAGCGCGATTTCCACCAGCGCGGGCTCGATGGCGTCGCGATCGATACCTGCATCGGACTTGCCGAACCCGATGTAGCGACGCGCATCGGCGGCAAGCCCGGAGCGGATGTCGCGATCCGCGGCCTCCAGCGCGAGGAAGCGCACGAGGTTCGTGCGCAGTAACGATTCTTCCACCGGGGCCGTCGCTGCGCCCGGCCGCACCTGCTCATCCGCGCCGAGCGCGGCGAGACGCGGCGCGTAGGTCTTGCGCATGAACTCGATCACGCGGTCACGGGCGTCGGGCGGGACGAGGTAATCGCGCATGCGCACGAGGTCGCGGCCCGGGGCCATCACCGCCTGCGGATAACGGGCGTTGGCGAAGGAGGTGACCGCGGCGAGAAAGGCCTCGGTCGACAGCCGGTCGGCCTGGTAGGCGGCCGAGAGACTGTCGGCGGCGGCCAGCACCTCGGCCTCGGTGAGCGCGTCGAGGTTTGTGGTCAGCGCGCGCCAGCCCGGCTCGTCGAGCGCGAAGCGGTAGTAGCCGGCGCCGTCGGCGTTCGGCATCACGAACGCCGGGCAGCTGCCGGTGCCGAGCGGCATCACCGCGCGCGGTGCCTCGAGCAGCGTGCAGTCCCTGCCCGGACCGGCCGCGGTCGCATGACGCACGCACAGCGGGATCTGCCAGCGCTGTCGCGGATCGCCGCGCGAGCCGACCGGCAGGTAACGCGACTGGCCGATCTCGAGCGTCACGGCCTCCCCATCGCAGCGCAGGCGCGCCGTCACCAGCGGCACGCCCGGCTGATCGATGAAGCTCCTGAATACCGGCACCACGTCGGCACGGCGCGAGCCTTCCGCAAGCGACGCCATGAAGTCCTCGACATCGGCGACCGCGTGCGGGAAGCGTCGCATGTGGGTGCGGATTCCTTCTCGAAACGCCTCCTCGCCGAGCCAGGCCTCGAACATGGCGAGCACGGCGCCGCCCTTCAGATAGGTGATGCCGTCGAAGGCGCTGCCGATGTCGAGGTTGCGCGTCACCGGCTGGCGGATCTGGCGCGCGGCGATACGGCTGTCGATCTCCATGGCCGCCGGCGTCTGCAGCGCCGGCACGAGGTCGAGCCGCAGCGACGGCTCCCAGGCATGGGCCGCCTTGAAGCTCATCCAGTTGGCGAAGGACTCGTTCAGCCAGATGTCGTCCCACCACTTCGGCGTCACCAGATCGCCGAACCACTGGTGGGCGAGCTCATGGGCGTGAATCCCGCCGAAGCCCCGGCGCTGTTCGAACGAGGAATCGTCTGCGAGGAGCAGCCGCGGCTCGCCGTAGACGATCGCACCGGCGTTCTCCATCCCGCCACCGAAATCCGGCGCGGCGATGAGATCGAGCTTCGGGTAGGGAAACGCGATGTCGAAATAGGCCTCGAGGTAGGCGACCATCGCCGCGGTGTTGGCGAGCGCGTAGGCGAGCTGCGGGCCCTTGCCCCGGGTGGCCACCCCGCGCAGCGGCAGCGGACGCTTGCGAACCGCGCTCGGCGGGATCGGCGTTGCCTCCACCAGGTCGAAGGGCCCTACCGCCAGCGCAACGAGATAGGTCGGCAGCGGCAGCGTCGTCGCAAACTGCACCCGCCGCAGCCCTTCGCCCGCGTTGCTCTCGGCCGCGACCGGCGTATTGCCGATCACGGCGTTGGCGCTGCGCGTGGTCACCGATACATCGAAAGACGTCTTGAACTCCGGCTGGTCGAAGCCCGGAAACATGCGCCGCGCGTCGATCGGCTGGAACTGCGTGAAGGCATAGGCCTCCTCCCCGACCGTGGAGCGGTACAGCCCCGCGCCGCGCTTGCCGAAGTCCGCGCTGTACTCGATGTGCAGAGTGCCGCGCCCGGCCGGCACGGTCTCGTCGAACGACAGGCGCGCGACGCCGGTCGGATCGAGCTGCTCGTAGCGCCCCGCGAGGCTCGCTCCGGCGCCGGTGCGCAGCCGCGCCGAGTTCACCGCGAGGTCGTTGCCGTGCAGATAGATCACACGGGTCGGTGCGGCGATCTCGACCTCGATGGCGGCGACGCCGGAGAACCCGGTCTCGTCGGGAAGGATGCGCAGATCGAGCGTGTAGTGCAGCGGACGCACCGCGGCGCCGAGCCGGCCGACCGGGGCCTCTCCGCCCGCCTCGGCCGTGCCGAGCAGGGCCAGCAGCACGACCATTCCTGCCACCAACCCATGGTATGTCCCGCTCATT
>JAKLLP010000267.1 GCA_023150055.1 Gammaproteobacteria bacterium
AAATGGCCTCGAATCCGTTTCAGATCGGCTTCGCCCGCCAGGTCATGCGCATGCTGTCGCCTTCCGACCTCATCGCATACGAGGCCACCCGCGACGGCTTGCTGATGCGGGCGCAGAACGAGGAGGCCCTGGCCAAGCCGGTGGCGCTGCTGCGCGACATCTATCACGACGACCTCGTACTGCCGCCGCCGCGTGTGCGCTACATGTCGCTGGGCAACCGCCCGTACGAGCCGATCATGCTGCTGCGCGTGCGCACCGCCCCCCGCTATTGGAATGCCGTGCGCGAGGATCTCGCCGTTCGCGAGGCCCTCCTGCTGGAAGAGCACACCCGCCCCAGCGTGTGCGTCCTGCGTGCGGAAGCGCCCATGCGCAAGCTGCTCGGCTATGGAGAGGCGCTTTCAGCCCTGAGCGGAGGCACGGCGCTCCACTGGATCTGGCTCGACCGCTATGTCCCAATGGATGATCCGCCGGGCGGGAGGGCGGCCTGAGCCATGCAGGGACTGCACCTTACTGCCGACCTCTACCGTTGCGTCTGCCTTCCCGAGCTGATGAGCGACGTCGTCGTACTGGCCACGTTGTGCAGAAGCCGCACGCTGAATGCCGGCCTGTCGCTGGTTGGCGAGAAATGGCACAGTTTCCCCGGGCACGAAGGACAGCCCGGCGGCGTCACCGGCATGCTGTTGCTCGCCGAATCGCATGTCGCGGTGCATACCTGGCCAGAGCGCGGCGGCGTCACGCTGGATGTCTACGTGTGCAATGTCACGAGCGACAACTCCGGCAAAGCCGAACACCTGATGCATGCGCTGGTCGAGGCTTTCAAGCCTGGGCAGGCGCAGCTGGAAAGGCTGCAGCGCGGGGATCTGGCGGCTCCGGGCGCAAACGAGGCGGGCGAACTGCTGCTCGAAGCCCTCAACCCGAACAGCGTGTATGGCTTCCGCTTCGCCCGCCGGCTCGACTCCCGACGCAGTCATTACCAGGATATCGAAGTGCTAGAGTCGCGCGATCTCGGCCGCACCCTGCGCATCGACGGGCATTTCATGACCTCGGAGGCCGACGAGTTCTTCTACCACGAGGCGCTGACGCATCCCGTGGCCATCGCCCACCCCGCACCGCGCCGGGCGCTGGTTATCGGCGGCGGGGACGGCGGCACCGTAGAGGAACTGCTCAAGCACCCCAGCATCAGGGAAGTGACGCTAGTCGAAATCGACGCCGAGGTTATCGACGTGGCCCGCGCCTATCTGCAGGAGATCCATCGCGGCGCACTCGACGACGCACGGGTGAAGGTGCGCTTCGAGGACGGCGCCGCATTTGTAGCTGAAACCCGGGAGAAATTCGATCTCGTCCTGCTCGACCTCACCGACCCGGAAACCCTGGCTGGACCGCTCTACACGAAGAATTTCTTCGCGCAGTGCAAGCGTACGCTCGCCCCCGGCGGCGCCATGACCCTGCACCTCGGCTCGCCGTTCCACGACCCCGGCCGGGTGCGTGGACTGGCCGCAAACCTGAACGCGGTGTTCGTCCAGGTTCACTGCTATGGCCTGCATGTCCCACTCTACGGAGCCTACTGGGGCTTCGCCGTGGCCTCCGATACGCTGTGGCCGGCAGCCCTTCCCCCCTTGGAGGTGCGCCAGCGCCTAGACGAGCGGGGAATCAGCGGGTTGCGCTACTACAATGCCGAGATCCATGGCGCCCTGTTCGCCTTGCCCGGGTTCTATCGCGATCTCGTGAGGCATTAAAGCTGGACGCCCGAGGCGAAACCGGCAGATTGAATATTTGTATTGAAGGCTGGCGAGAGGCGACGGGCAGCGGCTTCAGGTAGCAAACGCACACGCGCAGCGCCACGTGTACAAGGGGCGCCCCTCCCCCGGCGCATCGCTGGTCGGACCCTCATCAACCCGCGACGGCACCCGCCCACCAACCGCTCATCAGTCCTTCCGGCTGCCGCTTGGCGCACACCCGGGCGCTGCTCTCCCAGGTGTCTACCCTGACGTCCAGCCCAGCGTAGACGCCATAGCCTTCTCCGGCACGAATTTCGTCGCCCGACTGAAGGCTTTCGCCGACGCGGAGGGCGCCCTCCGCGACGATGGCGCCGCCGGCCCAGATGCCCCAACCGGCCTCGAGATGCCCGGCGCAGCGCACCGAGCCGCCGGCATGGATGCCGTTGGCGGCGCGAATGCCTGCCGCGCCGACGATATCGCCGGCGGCCTGCAGGTTCTTTTCGCAGCGGATCGACCCGTCTGCGCTGATATCCTCTCCTGCAAAGGCGTTGCCGCCGAGCGTCAGCACGCCGCCGCAGCGCAGGTCTCGTCCCGCGCGTGCGTCGCCGGCGACGTCGATGTTCCCGCCCGCCTCGATGCTCCAGCCGGCACGGACATCTCCTTGCGTCTCAACCCTGCCGTCGCAGCGCAGGCTCCCCTCAACGCGGATGTCGCCGCCCGCGACGACGGCCTCGCCGATGCGCGCGCCGCCGCCGACGCGAATGAAACGGCCGGTGCGAATAATCGAGGCCGCCTCGATGTTACCCCGTACTTCTACAGCCCCTGCGAAAACCAGCGCGTCTGTTTCAAGCGAATCGAGCGCCAGAACGGCATTCGTCGGGCCAAACTGTGAAAGGAGCCAGCAGGCGTCTTCCACCCGGCCGCCTTCGACCAATGCATCGAGGAGTTCCTGGTAATCGCCTCCATTGCGATAGTGGTGCAGGAACCAGCGATACCCGCCCGCACAGGGATTCTTGGCTTTAACAAGGCTTTTGCTGAGGTTCATATCGTTCGGCTCGGCATATCGTCCGCAACAACAACAGCGCGTACAGCGCGGCAGACCTACGTTTATCCTAGGGCACGAGCCGGCAAGCGATAAGTCCTTGCCGCAGAATCAGTGTGTAGCGCGCAGGACGACAATCGCATGAATCGCACTCTCTCCTCTCCCATTTGCTAAAGAGCGGTGGGGGAGCGGAGCGACCCCATTCCATGCTGCATGGCATAACCTCCTCGTGACGCCGGAACAATTCATTGCCCGCAAAAAAGGCCGCCGGAGTTGAATGCTTCGAGGATGCGTGTCGACGAAGAATTTCATCGATACCAAGCGTTGTCGGACAGTCGGCCTCGAGTGCGGTCGATGAAAACGTAATGCTCGTACAAAAACCCGCTTATAACGCAACTGCGGTCATTCGTTCAGGTCGTTTCCAGCGGAAGCAATGGCCGAAACGCGGCACTCAAAAACCTGATGGTCTGACACAATCAGGCGGTTTCAAATGTGAACCCGGTCGACCAGGCTCCAAGCATTCAACTCCTTCGACTACCTTACTCACACTTCTTAAAGCAGCCGACATGATGAATTATTGAAGGTAAAGCGAGGTCAGTTGATGGAGAATTGGAAGGCCTGAGAAATCAGCATAAATATATAGGCCTTCTATGTTTAACATTGGCAAACATGGTTATACATGTCCATTTTTCTGGTTTGAATATTCAACAAAATAGAGCGCCTTATGTCTGAAACAAGCTTGAAAGCAATTTGGCACTCATCTTTTCCTATCGATTACGTTAATCAGCGGGGGCAGGAGTGTTGCAATGGCCATCTTGGTATAGAAATACTTGAAGCTGGCCCTAACTACCTCAAAGGGCGGATGCCGGTTGACCGCCGTACGCAACAACCCGCAGGCGCTCTGCATGGAGGCGTTTCGGTGGTTCTGGCCGAAACGTTAGCATCCTGGGCTGCGGCATATGTTGTGAATCCAGGTATGTACCACTGCGTAGGTCAGGAAATCAATGCCAATCACATCCGTGCAGTCAGAGATGGATGGGTATTTGGAGTCGCCAAGCCATTACATATTGGAATCAAAAGCCAAGTCTGGGACGTACGAATTACCGATGAATCAGACAGGCTAGTTTGCGTCTCTAGAGTAACAATGGCTGTGCTTGCCACGCCGAATAAATACTGAAATATGGTTATCTGCACTGTAAGGATATGGAGTGCGCTTTCTGGATTGATCTGGGGTACCAGTGTAAGTAGCTTCCCATGTAAGAATCCCAAGACAACAAATCTGTCCTCG
>JAKLLP010000268.1 GCA_023150055.1 Gammaproteobacteria bacterium
ACTTAACCGACGACAAGCGATAATCACGTTGTCATTCCACATGGTAGCGAGCCCCCGATGAGCAACTTCCGACCAATCAAGCGAGATACGGACTTTCTGCTGCCGCCATCGGTGGATGAGTGGCTGCCGGAACGGCACCTGGCACGTTTCGTGGTCGAGGTCGTCGATGAGCTGGACTTGTCGGCGATGGGCAGGGCGTATCGTGGCTCGGGCTCGGGCTCGGCCTCGGCCTCGTATCACCCGTCGATCCTGCTCGGGCTTTTGATCTACGGCTACGCGACGAAGGTGTTCTCGAGTCGGGCGATCGAGCGGGCGACGTATGACTCGGTGGCCTTCCGGTTCATTGCCGGGAATGATCATCCAGACCACGACACGATGGCAACGTTCCGCAGGCGTTTTCTGCCCGAGATCGAGCGCCTGTTCGTCGAGGTGCGGAAGCTGGCGCGGGCCATGGGTGTCCTGAAGCTCGGCACGGTGGCGCTGGACGGGACGAAGGTGCACGCCAACGAGAGCCGGCACAGCGCGCTGTCGTAAGGGCATGCGAAGAAGCTCGAGAAGCAATTGAAGCGCGAAGTCCGGGAGCTTCTGAAGCTGGCCGAGCAGGCGGATGCGGCGGATGTGCCCGATGGGATGTCGATACCGGAGGAACTCGAGCGTCGCGAAGCCAGGCTTGCCGCGATTGCCGAGGCGAAGCGGAAGATCGAGGCCCGGGTGACTGAACGCAAGCAGGCGGAGTACGAAGCGAAGCTTGAGGCGCGCGCCGACCGGGAAAAGCGAACGGGCAGGAAGCCCGGTGGACGACAAGGAGCAGATCAACCTGACGGACGAGGAGTCGCGGATCATGCCGGTGGCCGGCGGCGGGTTCGATCAGTGCTACAACGCGCAGGCGGCGGTGGCCGCGGACAGCCTGCTCATCGTGGCCCACGACGTGACCCAGGCGGCGAACGACTAAAGGCAGCTGGTGCCGATCGTCGATCAGCTCCAGGCGTTGCCCGACGAACTCGGGCGTGTCGAACACCTGCTGGCCGACAGCGCGTATCTGAGCGAGGCCAATGTCGATCATTGCGTGGCGTCCGGGATCGAGCCGTGGATCACGCTCGGTCGCGAGCGCCATCACAAAAGCTGGCGACAGCGATTCAAGAGGGCGCCCAAAGCGCCGCCTGATTCGGCGACGCCGATGCAGAAGATGGCACACCGGTTGAAGACGCCCGAAGGCAAAGCGCTCTACGCGCTGCGTAAGCAAGTCCCTGAGCCCGTCTCCGGCATCATCAAATCGGTGATGGGATTCCGGCAGTTCTCGTTGCGCGGCTACGAAAACGTTAAAGGAGAATGGAATCTCGTGACCCTGAGCTGGAACATCAAGCGCATGTTTGCGATGCAACCGGGCTGAGCAGCCCAAGAGCTCGCTCGACTCGAGTATTTTCATCGCAATCGCCATGAATCGATCCGCTCAACCGCTTTTCGACCTTCGAATCGCCAACGTCAGTCCGACAGGCTGCTAGCACTGCGCCAACAGGGGGTCAGACCGCGGGTCTGCGGGGACGGCCCGGGTGTCCGGGGCGAACGCGAACCGAAGTACCGGCACCGCTTGCCATCACGGGGAGCGACGCGCGCTCGCGCAGCTGGAAATGGCGGAAGAACTCGTCACCGCGACTGTCGAGTGCAGGCAAGGCCGCCATGACAGGAGCCCACACTGCGGCCCAGTTCGACGGTATATCGCCGCCGAGTGCGCCGATCTCGAGGCATGGTACCGGCCCGGTTCCATACGGTTTCCGGCTGCAAAGAAATGCTGTACGACGACTTTCACCGACCGAGCGGCAATACCGCGAACCTGGCTTTCGTTTGTTTACATCAAAGACGAACCTGCAGCGGTTGCAGCGATGAGTGTCGCAGGTCGTCGAGCGAGCGAGGACGCGCATGGAGTGGGCAAAAGGTGCCGGCGTGACCTGTTCGGTTCGACACTCGACCGCTGGGCTGGATCGAGGCAACGCCTGATCACCCCATGCCAGTCCCTCCCGGCCAGCGTGAATCAATTGTCGGCAGCGAGTACGGCCTCTCACAGGGCACGAGGAGCCATAGTCAGCACCCCTCGCCGGCACCGGGAGTCTGGACCGACAGGAGCAGCCCGTGGGCACATCGGGGGTGACGAAGGCCTCAGGTCTCACGCGAGCGGCACCGGGGTGGAGGCGGCACACCAGCATCGACGGCAAAGTCTCAGCTGACCAACAGCAGGCTGTGCGATACGGATTTGCGGTGTCCAGCGTTAATGAGTCGCGTTCAGGCAGGTCGCCGCTTGAACCACCCCAAGGCGGTCAGGGCGCCGCCGTGGTCGTAACACCTCAAAACATCGTGACTCTCCGCTTGTGTCAATCGCTCCTATTACTGGGCACGTTCTTCTTTATAAACCGACCGGTCGCCGGATCACCCCGAAAATCGCCAATGCGCAACTAAAGAACAGCGCAGCAGGCGGAAGCGGTACTACGGCCGCCTCAACCTCGACCTCGAAGCTCATGACGTAGTCGTAGTCGATATAGTTATAACAGCCCATGGAGCTGTTACACCCAATCTCGCCACCCAGGTCAAACCGCTGATCGCCTACGAGCAAGGGCATCTGCGACACGAACAACGACCAGTCGGTCGGCGGCAGTCCGGTGAGCGGGTCGATATACGTCATGTAAGGACTGCCGTCGTCGTATAACGAAAAATTCCAAGATTCGCTCGCCACTACGAAGGGGAGGCTACCTAAATTCGACACACCGACATGGAACGCCATGGCTCCTGCGGCATCTGGATTGGTTGGCGGTCCACTGGAAAGCGAAATCGTAACAGCGGTGATCCGGCCGCCCTCGGGAAGGTCGAGCCAGAACCGGTCGTAATCATGATTGTTCTCCTGCAGTAACAGATCCGGCCCACCGCAACAGTCCGGTAAGATGTTAGGGATAATCTCCGCAGGACTACTGCCAATTACAGTATTGGTTCCCGCGACTGCGGTCAGCGTGACCAGAGACCCGTTCGGCAAATCGCCTGATACCGCTTCGTCCCAGAGTATCGTTGCGGCCGGCAGCGGCTGGGCGAAGCCGAACACCGCACCTGTCAACACAACGGCGAGTCCGTAACGCCATCCCGCGCGGGTCGCCCGCTCTGAGCGAGTTGCAGAGTCGAACAGGCTATCCCGCGCCATCATTCCTCTCCCTTGTTGATCCCATTACCGCCAGGGCATCTGCTGCGTGCCTACGGCGGATTCACCGTGCCCACCACGAACCGGCTGTAGCTGCCGCCGCCGACGGGGGTCTCGAAGTCGACCGCCGGTCCGATGCCGATCGATGCGCTGCAGGGGACGACCAGCGTGCACACCGAATTCGCGTTGTTCGGGTCGAACTGGGTCACGCCGAGCTGGCTCGCGGGATTGCCGTCGACGATGGTCTGCAACACCACCGGGCTGACGGTGATCGTGCCGGCCACCGGATCGGCGGGCGTACTGGTGAGGGTCACCGGCACGCTCGCGGTGAGGCCCGCGCGGATTTCCTGCAGCTCCACGGCGCTGCCGGGCAGGCCGGTGGTCGTCAGGCGCGCGGCATAGAGGTTCACCGTGGTGTTGCTTGCCGCCGTCGTGGTCGTGAAGTTGTTCGTGGTGGTCACGAAGCCCGACGGGTCCACCGCAACCTGCAGGACTGTCGGTGACAGATCCGCCCCCGTGAAGGTGACATCCATTGTCTGGCCCTGCTGCAGGCCCTGCAGCCACAGGTACTGCTGGTTGGTGTTGGTGAAGGTGCGGGTCGCAACACCCGCGCCGACAGCACCTTCGGCCGTGGAAATGATCAACGCGTTGCTGTTCGAGCTGCTCGCCGTGACCACCACGCTGCCGCCGGCCGGCGCGTTCTGCAGGCTCACCGGAATGCGGATCTGCAGGTCCTCGCCGACGCGATCGAGCGACGGGGTGAGGCTGCCGTTGACGTAGATGCCGGGCAGGACGACCGTCGCCACCACCGTGCGGCGGTAGCCACCACCGGCCACGTTCGGCTCATCGAAGCCCGCCGGTGTC
>JAKLLP010000269.1 GCA_023150055.1 Gammaproteobacteria bacterium
CCGGGCGGCGGGCCGACCTGCTGCGCGCGGAGGATCCGCCCTTCTGGGCCACTACCGAGACGACGACGGGGGCAGCCACCGTGCAGGCGTCGCTCGCCTGGCTGGCGGCCGGCGCATGAGCCGCGAAGTTCCGCTGCAGTTTCCCTGTGCGGGACAGCTCCTCGCCGCCATGCTGCACCGGGCGGCGCGGCCGGGCCCGGTCGGCGTCGTCGTCGTCGTCGGCGGGCCGCAGTATCGCGTCGGCAGTCACCGGCAGTTCGTGCTGCTTGCGCGCGAGCTGGCAGAGGCCGGCTACCCGGTGCTGCGTTTCGACTGTCGGGGCATGGGCGACAGCGACGGGGAGTTTCCCGGCTTCGAGCATATCGATGCCGACATCCGTGCCGCCGTCGACCGGCTGCTCACCGAAGAAACAGGCCTGCGCAGCGTGGTGCTCTGGGGACTCTGCGATGCGGCCTCGGCGGCACTGATGTACGCCCCGACCGACGAGCGCATCAGCGGGCTCGTGCTGCTCAACCCCTGGGTGCGCTCGGCATCGACACTCGCCCGCGCGCAGCTGCGCAGCTACTACGTCGAGCGCCTGTTGAGCCGCGACTTCTGGCGCAAGGTCGCCTCTGGCGCCTTTTCGCCGCAGCGTGCAGCCGGTGAACTCCTCGGCACCATCCGCGCCAGCGGGCAGCGCGACGAGGGCGCGGCCGGCGACCACTTCGTCACGCGCATGCGCGAGAGTCTGCGCGCCTTCGCCGGGCCGGTGTTGCTCGTGCTGAGCGGCGACGACATCACCGCCGCCGAATTTGCCGAGGTCGCCGCCGGGCCCGACTGGGCGCCGCTGCTCGCCCGCCCCGGCATCGAACGCCACGAGATGCCGGGCGTGAACCACACCTTCGCCACGGTGGCCTGGCGCGACGAAGTGGCCGCGCGCACCCGTGAGTGGCTCGATCGACGGCTGCGTCCGCACAGGGATGGAGCATCGCGATGAACGCGCGCCAGCGCCGGTCGCCGCCGGGAGAACGCTCATGGAGAGGCTGATCGGCCAGGTGGGCGGCCAGGCGGCAGCGCCCGAGCCCGGCACCCGCGCTGCCGCGGAGCAGGCGACCGTCACCGCACCCGGCTTCTGGTGCCACGCCGAGGCCCCCGCCGGGCGCCTGCTCGAGCACCGCGCGGCCGATCACCGCCAGGTCCTCGTCGGTGCCGCGGCGGCGCGCGGGACGACGAGCGACACCAGCGAGCTGCTGGCGCGCCTGCAAGCGGATCGCGCGGAGCGGCTCGCCGGCCTGGGTGGTGAATACGCGCTCGTCCACCACGATGCCAACCGCGGCGAGCTGCTGCTCGCCACAGACCACTTCGGCACGCTGCCGATCTATTACTTCTGCGACGGTGACGCCCTCGTCTTCGGGACCGACCTCGACTGGGTGAGCCGCCGGCTGCCGCAAGGACGCCGCCTGAACGACCAGGCGGTCTACGACTATCTCTTCTACTCCGTGCTCACCAGCGAGCGCTGCATCTACGCAGGCATCGAGAAACTGCCGCCGGGCAGCGCGCTCACCTGGCGCGACGGCCGCGTCGCCGTGCGCCGTTACTGGAATCCGGATTTCAGCCGCGCGGCAGGCGACCGCGGCGATCTCGGGCTGCTCACCGTCGAGGCGATTTCGGCCGCGGTGGGGCGGCTCGCCACGCTGCCCGACACCGGTTGCTTCCTGAGCGGCGGGCTCGACAGCTCCACGGTGAGCGGCATGGCCGCCCGCCATGCCGGCGCCGCGGTTCCCGCCTTCACCATCGGCTTCGACGTCCCCGAGTACGACGAGCGGCGCTATGCGCGCATCACCGCGCGTCACTTCGGTATCGAGCTGCACGAGAAGACCCTGCGCTCCGAGGAAATCAGCCGCTGCGCGGAGCGGGTCATCGCCGCCTTTCCCGAGCCCTTCGGCAACCCCTCGGCGGTTCCGGCGTTCATCTGCGCGGAGTTCGCGCGCGAGGCCGGCATCGCCCGCCTGCTGGCTGGCGACGGCGGCGACGAGCTTTTCGCCGGCAACGAGCGCTACCAGAGACAACTGCTGTTCGAGGCCTACGGCGGGCTGCCGGGCTGGGCGCGCTCGGCGCTGGTCGATCCGCTGGCCGCGCTGAGCGCGCGCGCGCCGGGCGTGCTGCACAAGCTGGCGAGCTACGTCGAGCAGGCCCGCATGCCGCTGCCGGATCGACTGTTCAGCTACAACCTGCTGGTGCGCCTGGCCCCCGCCGAGGTCCTCACCGCCAGCTTCTTCGCCTCGATAGACGGCGAGGCGCCCTACCGCTATGCGCGGAGCCTCTACGCGGCGCCGGCCGCAGGCGACGCGGTGGACCGCATGATGTATCTCGACTGGACCACCACGCTCACCGACAACGACCTGCCGAAGGTCCGGGTAACCAGCGCACTGGCGGGGGTCGACGTGCACTTCCCGATGCTCGACCCGGAGGTGGTGGAGATCTCCACGCGCGTGCCCACCACGGCCAAGCTCACGCGGCGGGATTTGCGCCGCTTCTACAAGCAGAGCTTCGCCGCCTTCCTGCCGCGGGAGGTGATCCGGAAATCCAAGCACGGCTTCGGCGTGCCGGTCGGCATCTGGATCAACCGCGATGCGGAGCTGCGCGAGCGGGTGCGTGCGCGGCTCGACGCGCTTGGCTCACGCGACATCGTCAGGCCCGCAATCATCGCCGGGCTGCTCGACCTGCAGGCGACCGGGCACGCGAAGTACTACGGCTCGCTCATCTGGCCGCTGTACGCGCTCGAGGAATGGCTGCAGAGCCGGGGGCTGTGAAATAAAGATCGGGGACGGTTCCCTGGAGGGAGCCGTCCCCTGGTCACGGCATCATTGCGCAGGCGCGTGACATCCGCTGCAGCCGGTGCTGGCCCCGTTGGCCAGGGAGACCGCGGTGTTGATGAACGGCCGGGCCGCCTTGAGCATTTGCGAGGGACTGTGACCGACGCCGTTCACGATGACCCTCTGGTGTACCGGGCGCCCGTAGTGCTGGGCGAGGTGCTCGTAGAACTTCAGGCCGCGTTCATAGCGGTGGCGGCCCTGGCGGTTCGCCAGGCAGGTGGTGTCCAGGTCCGAGTCGATCACGGTGTCGCGATCGCCCAGCATGTAGATCACCTTGCGGTTCGCATAGTCCGGGGCAACGCCGACCTGCATGTAGTCATTCAGGTCCTCGAGGCCGTAACGATACTCGTTGTAGTAAGGGCAGGTGCTGCTGCTGCCGAAGGGCCGGCTCTTGTTCAGATACATGTACGAGCTCGGGTTGGCGACGATGTAGGTGAGGCCCTGCAGGCGCGTTCCGGCGGAGTAGCGGTTGACGAACTGCCCGCCGCCGCTGTGCCCGACGACCACCACGCCGTGGTACATCTCGATCATGCGGTCCAGGACGTCGAATGAGCTGACACGCTGGGAATCACTGGACGGGTCCCCCTTGTTCCAGGCCGACGTGGACCAGTACACGCCCGGCCCCGAGTTCTGGAACTCGGGGGCAATGACCAGGGTGTCGAGGTCATCGAGATAATCGAGGTAGTCGTCGGCGTTGCGGTTGGTGCCGTGAATCACGAAGACCGCAGGGCCGGATTTGTTGTTCGTGCAATAGGGAAGGTATGAGCTCCCTACCGGAAACTTCTGACCACAATAGACGCCCGCGTTGGCGACGGTGGTCGCGAATGCGAGCGCGAGCACCGCGCCGATATTCACCAGTTTCATCATGCACCTGCCTGCACCCCGAACGAGGCGCGGAGTATGCCAGCAAAGTGTTTGATTGCGATGACTCGCGCGGTGACCTGCTTCACACGCCACGCGAAATATCGTGGGGATGTGGTCGTGACACAACGAATGCTGCGAGTGCGCAGCCCGCGTTCCGCGGATGACTCGCCACCGATTGCCGCCCCTGCTGCGGAGTCAGGGGACGGTTCCCCGCAGGGAACCGTCCCCAATCGTGCGATCAGTGATCGATCTCGTCCACCGTGGCCTGCCC
>JAKLLP010000026.1 GCA_023150055.1 Gammaproteobacteria bacterium
AAGGATCCGGCTATCGTGCTGGCCTCGGCGGAGCCTGCGCAGGCCGCCCGGACCGTGTTGCGCGCTGCCGTGCAGGCTACCGGCCAGGCCTGCCAGTCGATCGAACGCGTGTACGTGGACCGGGCGAGCTACCAGCCGTTTCTCGAGGCGCTCACCCGCGCTGCGACCCGGGTCGAGTTCAACTATCCGGATGCGCATCGCGGCCATATCGGGCCGCTCATCTTCGAACGCCAGGCGGCGATCATCAGCGCGCATCTCGACGATGCGCGCGACAAAGGCGCTGAGGTGCTCACCGGGGGCGTCATCGAGCGGCACGGTGGCGGATGCTGGCTGCGGCCGACCGTCGTGGCCGGGGTCACCCACCAGATGCAGCTCATGACCGAGGAGACCTTCGGTCCGGTGATCCCGGTCATGGCTTTCGATACCGTCGAGCAGGCCATCGATCTTGCCAACGACTCCGCCTATGGACTGTCCGCCGCCGTGTTCGGCGCCGAGGACGAGGCCAGGGCGGTTGCGCGGCATCTCGAAGTCGGGGCGGTCAGCATCAACGACGGCGGGCTCACCACCGAGGCCTTCGATGCGGAAAAGAACTCCTTCAAACTGTCGGGCATGGGCCCCTCGCGCATGGGGCCGTCGGGCCTCACGCGCTTCCTGCGCAAGCGTGCGATCCTGATCCAGCGCGGCGTTGCCAAGGACCTCGCCGCATTCGAGGAAACCCCGGACGGCTAGCCCGGAGGCGAGCCGGTCCTTTTGCGCCTTCTCAGCCCGGGCGGGAACCGGCGTCGAGCAGCAGGAGCAGGCCCTGCAGCAGCTCGAGCGGGGGTGGCGGGCAACCGCGAATGGCGAGGTCGACCGGGACGACCTTCGCCACGGCCCCCACGCAGGCGGGGCTGTCCCTGAAGACGCCGCAACCGGCGGCGCAGTCCCCCGCCGCGATCACCCATTTCGGTGCCGGCGTGGCCGCATAGGTTCGCTCCAGCGCCTCGCGCATGTTCCAGGTCACGGGACCCGTGACCAACAGCACGTCGGCATGGCGCGGCGAGGCGACGAAGCGCACGCCGAAGCGTTCGACGTCGTAGTAGGCATTGGCGAGCGCGTGAATCTCCAGCTCGCAGCCGTTGCAGGAGCCGGCATCGATCTGCCGGATGGCGAGGCTGCGACCGAGACGCCGTCCGATGACGCCCTGCAGTTGCGCGCCGATCGGCTCCAGCGCCGGCGTAGGCTGCGCGTGCACCGGCTCGGTGACCGCGCGTGCGAAGAAGTTTTTCAACAGCAGGCGACGCATGGCGGCTCAGAGATCGTGTCCGGAATACGAGCAGTTGAAGGATTTGTTGCACAGCGGGAAATCGGCGACGATGTTGCCCTCGACGGCCGCTTCGAGCACCGGCCACTGGAACCACGACGGGTCGCGCAGGTGACAGCTCTCGATGCGCAGGTCCGGCGCGACGCGCACGTAGGCGAGGATGTCGCCGCGGAATCCCTCGACGAGTGCGGTCGACTCGCGGGTCTCGGCCGGGGCCGGCAGGTCGCAGAGCAGTGAACGACCGGCGGGCAGTCCCGCGAGCAGGCGGCGGATCAGCGCCGTGCTCGCGCTGACCTCGGCCAGGCGCACGCGCACACGGGCATCGACATCGCCCTCCTGCAGCACGGTCAGCGCCGGCATGACGACGTCGTAGGGCGCGTAAGGGAGCTGGCAGCGCACATCGAAGGCCCGGCCCGAGGCGCGGCCGATGACGCCGCCGCAGGCAAAGCGTGCGGCGAGTTCGCTGCCGAGCCGGCCCGTGCCGACGGTGCGATCCTGCAGCGATGCCGTGTTGTCGTAGAGTTCGATCAATTCCGGCATGCGCCGGTCGATGTGGTCGAGCAGCCGCCCGATGCGGCCGGATCCGGCCGGGTCGAGATCGGCGATCACGCCACCGGGCACGAGGCAGTCCATCATCAGGCGGTGGCCGAAGCAGCCGTCGACGACGCGGAGCACCTGCTCGCGCAGCATGCCGCACTCGTTGTGCATCAGCGCGAAGGAAGCGTCATTGCAGATTGCGCCGATATCGCCCAGGTGATTGGCGATGCGCTCGAGTTCCGCCATGACGGCGCGCAGCCACGTGGCACGCGCCGGCACCTGGACGCCGAGGGCGGTTTCCACGGCCCGGCTGTAGGCCCAGGCGAATGCCACCGCGCTGTCGCCGCTGGTGCGCGCCGCGAGCCGATGACCGGCGCGCACCTCGCAGCCCGCGAGCAGACGTTCGACGCCCTTGTGCGTATAGCCCAATCGTTGCTCGAGGCGCACGATCATCTCGCCGTGCGCGGAGAAGCGGAAATGCCCCGGCTCGATGATGCCGGCATGCACGGGACCGACCGGAATCTGGTGCAGAGCCGGCCCGTTGGCCGGCAGGAACTCGAAACCTGCCTGCGCCCGGTCGCGGTCGCGCGCCGGTCGCGTGGGCCAGTGACCATGATCCAGCCAGGGACGCGGGTCGGGCAGGGCGGTCACCTCGATGCCGTGAAGGTCCTGCAGCGCGCGTTCGAGCCGGATGGCCGGCGCATGGAAGACACCGAGCGAGGGCACGCGTCCGTCCCAAACCGGCAGGGACAGCACGCACGGTGCCGCACCGCTGCGCTCGAGTACCGCCGCGTGCACGCACTCGACATCGCCCCACAGGCCGAGGAGGTCGAGGTCGTCGGCGCGCAGCGCTTCGCCGAGCGCGCGCCAGCCATCGGCAGGGGCCAGGCGACGCGGCCAACCCTGGTGGCGGGTAACGATCGGCCAGTCGCTGAACCGCGAGTGAAACATCGTGCCTCAGCCTCCCAGCACTGCGGCGACCTGGCGAAACCAGGCGGTGATCGGTTCCGGGATGAAGACGCCGGCGATGGCGACCAGCGCGAGATGCACGAACATCGGCAACAGGCGCCATGCTGGTAGTTCGTGACGGTGTGTCGTGTCACCGAATGCCATGCCCTGGAGCCGCATCAGCAGGGCGCCGAAGCCGACCATGAGGCCGATGGCGAGCGGTACCGTGAGCAGCGGCATGCGCGCAAACGTCGAGGTGACGACCAGGAACTCGCTGGTGAACACGCCGAAGGGGGGCAGGCCGGCGATGGCGACCACGGCGGCGACCAGCATCCACCCGAGCAACGGCTGGCTGCGGGTCAGGCCACGGATGTCGGCGATCTGTTGTGTGCCCTCGAGCTGGGACACGTAGCCTACCCCATAGAAGATCGCAGACTTCGTCAGACTGTGCATCGCCATGTGCAGCAGGCCGGCGAAGTTCGCCAGCGGTCCACCAAGGCCGAACGCGAAGGTGATGATGCCCATATGTTCGATGGACGAATAGGCGAACAGCCGCTTGATATCGCGCCGCCGGTAGAGCATGAATCCGGCGAGCAGGACCGAGGCCAGTCCAAGAGCCATCATCAGCGGGCCGGGAGCGAGAACGCCGGGGTTGCCCGCGACGATCAGTTTGAAACGCAGCAGCGCGAAGAGGGCCACGTTGAGCAGCAGCCCGGAGAGCACGGCGGAGATCGGCGTCGGTCCTTCCGCGTGCGCGTCGGGCAGCCAGGCGTGCATTGGCGCGAGTCCGACTTTCGTGCCGTACCCGAGCAGCAGGAACACGAAGGCGAGATTGAGGAGCGCGGGGTCGAAGACCGCGGCGTTGGCCAGCAGGCGATCCCACGCCATGGCCGGTAGTCCCTCGCCGAGCACTGGCTGGGCCGCGAGATAGACCAGTATGGTGCCGAACAGCGCGAGCGCGATGCCGACAGAGCCGAGAATGAAGTACTTCCAGGCGGCCTCCAGCGCTGCAGCGCTGCGGTAGATGCCAACCATGACTACGGTCGTCAGGGTCGACGCCTCGACGGCGACCCACATCAGTCCGATGTTGTTGGCAAGCAGCGCAAGGTTCATCGAAAACATCAGGAACTGATACATCGCGTGGTAGAACCGGATGTAGCTTGCCGTCAGGTGTCGCGTCTCGATTTCGTGGGCGATGTACCCGGCGCTGAAGAGGCTGGTCGACAGCCCGACCAGGGCATTGATGATCAGGAACACGGTGTTGAGATCATCGACTGCCAGGTAGATCCCGCCCGCCGGGCGCGCCGCATACAGCGTGGCCGCGCAGACGAGCGTGGCCGCGCAGACGAGCGAGTTGAGCAGCGCGGACACCCGGTAACCGGGCAGAAGTAGCAGCAGCAGCGCCCCGCCACCGGGGATCGCCAGCAGCCCCGCCATGGCCAGCTCCGCCGGCATCACTGCTGCTCTCCGCGCGACATGTCGAGCGCCTGCAGGTCGACGGTGTCGAACCGCTCACGAATGCGGAACAGGAAAATGCCGATGACCAGGAAGGCGATCAGGATCGAGAACCCGACGCTGATTTCCACCACCAGTGGCATCCCGCGGGCGCCGGTGGCGGCGAGGACCAGCCCGTTCTCGAGCGACATGAAACCGACCACCTGGCTGACCGCATTGCGCCGCGTGACCATCATGAGCATGCCGAGCAGGACCACGGACAGCGCGAACGCGAGATCCTCGCGGCCGATGCTCGAGGCGACCGCGGTCACGGGCAGCATTATGACGATGGACAGCGCTACCAGCCCGATGCCGAAGAGCATGGTGAGGCCGATGCCGCCGACCGTCTCAACGGAGCGGTGGATGCCGAGGCGCTGCACGATCCGATGCAGGGCGCCGGGGATGATCACGCCCTTGAAGACGAAGGCGATGAAGGCGGTCACGTACAGATGGGGCGCATCCTGGATCCAGGCCTGCCAGCCGACGGCGAGCGCGAGCACTACGGCATGCAGGGCAAAGACATTGAGCAGCGCGAACATCCGGTCCTGGTAGAGCAACATGAAACTTACCAGTACCAGCGAACCGGCGAGCAGATGGGCAATATCGAACCAGATGCCGCTCACTGGCTCATCCTCGAGACGAACAGCAGCAGCGTGCCGAGCAGGCCGAGCATGAGTGCGGCACCAAGAAACTCCGGCACGCGAAACACCCGCATCTTGGCGATCGATGTCTCGAATACAGCCAGCAACGCCGCGAGCGCCGTGAGCTTCGCAAGAAAAGCGGCGATACCGACGGCAACGGCTCCCGCACCGGCTCCGGCATCGGCGAGTCCGAAGGGCAGGAACACGCAGGAGAGTATGGCCAGGTAGGCGATGAGCTTCAGGGCCGCTGCCAGCTCGATCATCAGCAGGTGCCGGCCGGCGTACTCGAGCACCATCGCCTCGTGCACCATGGTGAGTTCGAGGTGGGTGGCGGGGTTGTCGACCGGAATGCGGCCGTTCTCGGCGATCGCCACCATGACGAGCGCAGTCAGGCCGAGCGCGAGCGACACGCGCAAGCCGACCTCGGGGCTGGCCATGAAGGCCGCGATGCCGGTGAGTTGGCTGGTACCCGACAACAACGCCACGATGAACACCACCATGAGCATGGCGGGTTCGGCCAGCGCGGCGATCATGGCTTCACGGCTCGAGCCGATGCCGCCGAAGCTGGTGCCGGCATCGAGGCCGGCAAGCGCCACGGTGGCGCGCCCCGTGCCGATGAGGGCGATGATGGCGATGAAATCTCCCGACCAGCTGAACAGCAAGCCGGTGGCGAAGGTCGGCACCAGGGCGGCGGCCACCCAGGTCGCGCCGAAGGCGACGTAAGGGTAAACGCGAAACAGCGGCGAAGCGGTCTCGGCTACCAGGGCCTCCTTGCGCAGGAGTCGCGCCAGATCGCGATAGGGTTGCAGCACCGGCGCTCCCGTGCGGCGCAGCAGCCGCGCCCTGGTTTTGCGCGTGATGCCGATGATGAGCGGGGCCACGGCGACGACCAGCAGCATCTGCAGAAACTGCAGTGCCAGTGACGGGATCAGTGCCATGCCGCCACCACTGCCAGCAGAATGATCAGCGCCGCGAACACCAGCAGCAGATAACGCCGTATCGTGAGAAATTGCAGAGCATTTGCCTGTGTGGCGAGCCACATGATGCTGCCGGCGAGTGGCCGGTAGCCCAGCTCCCAGGACAGGTCACGCCATTCCACATGGGCGATCGCGGGACGGGTCTCACCGGGTGGGGCCATCTCGACGCGTTCCCGGGCCAGGAACAGGGTGGAGCCGAACACGCGCTTCAGCGGTTGGGCAAAGCTCGTGGCCGTGTATTGCGTGGCCGGGTTCGTATCCGGGGAACCGCAATCCCAGGCAGGCGTGCGCCGCAGCGCTCCGGAGGCAACGAGACGCAGGACGACGGCCGCGATTGTCGCGGAGGTCAGCAAAAACGCGAGGATAATCGCGCCGTTGTACGAACTGCCCGAACTGGACAGCGGCACGAGTGAGCGCCAGGGCCCGGCGTCGGGATCCGGCAGGCGGGTGCCGACGATGTCGCGCACCACCAACTGCAGTGGCTCGATGGCGAGAGCCGGGATGGCGCCGAGCAGAACGCAGGCGGCCGCGGCCACCAGCAGCGCGGTGGAGGACGCCGGATCTGTTTCCTGCGCGTTCCGGGCCTCCGGGCTGCGCGCGCGCCCGAGGAAGGTAATGCCGAACAGGCGCACGAACAGCGCGGCCGCGAGAGCTGCCGCCAGCGCAAAAGCTGCGCCGCCTGCGGGGATGAGCAGCTTGAGCAACCAGCCCGGCAGCGTTGGGCTGGCGAGCACCGCCTGGAACAGCAGCCACTCCGAGACGAAGCCATTCAGCGGGGGCAGGGCAGCGATCGCCGCGGCTGCGATCAGCATCCCCGCTGCGGTGCGCGGCATGCACCGGATCAATCCACCGTAGCGCTCGAGCGAGCGCTCTCCCGTGGCGCTGATCAAGGCGCCGGCTCCCATGAACAGCGCGCTCTTCATGAATGCGTGATTCACGCCATGCAGCAGCGCCGCGGTCAGCGCCAGGGCGGCGGCGGCCTCGAAATGCTTCGCCTGGAACGCAAGTGCCAATCCGAGGGCGCCGAAAATCATGCCGATGTTCTCGATGGTGCTGAACGCCAGCACCCGTTTGATGTCGACCTCGAGCAGCGCAGCGAGTACGCCGTAGACCGCCGTCATGGCGCCGAGCACGATCAGCAGGCCGCCGAGCCAGTCACCGTGGTCGCCCGGGGTGACCAGATCGAACGCAAAGCGCACGAACGCGTAGACCGCCACCTTCGTCATGACGGCGCTCATCAGGGCCGAAACGTGCGAAGGTGCCGCGGGGTGGGCCAGTGGCAGCCAGGCATGCAGGGGAAACAGCCCAGCCTTGGAGCCCGTGCCGGCGAGCGCCAGCAGCAGCACGGTCGCGCCCGTAAGGCCCGGCAGGGAGGCGCCGCGTATCTGCGCGAAGCTGTAGCCGCCGGCAACCCCGGCCAGCAGGCCGAAAAACATCAGTAGCGACAGGGTGCCGCCAAACGCCATGAGCAGGTAGACCAGGCCGGCGTGGCGATTGCCCTCGTCGCGGTCCTGGCTGACGACCAGCGCCCAGGAGGCGAGCGACATGAACTCCCACCCGACGAGAAAGGAAAAAGCGTCGTTGGCAAGCAGCACGAGGTTCATGCCGGCGAGAAACGCCGGGTAGAAGGGCAGTACCCGCGCGGGCTCCGGCTCGTGGCGCCCATAGCCGAGCGCGTAAGCGCTGGTGATCGCCGTCACCGCATTGATGATGACGGCGAATGCCGCAGAAAGCCGGTCCCAGCCGAGCAATGTGTGTTGCATCGGCAGGCCGACGGCCAGGTCGAGCGCGGCTGCGGGTTGCGGCGCGAGCAGGCTGTAGAGTGCGAGAGCCGTTTGCGCGGCGGTAAGCGCCATGCAGGTGCCGTAGACCAGCGCCGTAGCGCTGGTGCGCCGCGCGATCCACGGCGCGAGCGCCGCGAGCAGCAGCAGCGCCCCGATGACGAGCGCGGCCCAGACCTGCAGCGGCGGTGCGCTGGGGCTCATGGCTTGCCGGCCTGGCCCGCTCCGCCGTCGTCGGATTGGCGCAGGCGTACGCCGCGTCCGCCGCTGCCGCTGGCTGCGTTATCGCCGATCAACTCGATGCCCGCCGCCTCGAGTGCCCCGATCAGCTTCATCAGCGAATCGACGTTGCCGCGGATCACTCCCTGGCTTGATTCCATGCGCTGGATGGTCGGCAGCGACAGCTGGGCCGCCTCCGCCAGCGTGCGCTGATCCATGCCGAGGAGGGCGCGGGCGGCACGGAGCTGAGCAGCAGTAATCATAATTTAAACGTCAGAAATGATGTTTAAAAGTTGCTTTCTTGTACTTCATGTCGGGTTACAAATCCAGCGAGTCGGGCACATCGGCGGCTATCATCTGCATCGGGTCGTGGTGAAAGGGAGGTCCTTGGGGCGGCGCATCGCATGGCTGGTCACGGCTTCGACGCGCGCCCGCGCGCCGGGCGGCGCCGGGGAGCCGGGCGAACTATCGCGTGGACGCCGCGGGCGTGACGCTGCCCGACGGCCATCATGAAACGCGTCACCGAGCCCGAGTTGATGGATGACGCCGAGCAGGCGCGCGCCTATCACGAGGCCGATTTCAGCGTTGCACATGGCGAGCGGGTCGCGATCTTCCGCCAGATGTTTCCCGGTTTAGAGCCCGACGGCGCCGTGCTCGACCTAGGCTGCGGATCAGGCGACGTGCTGCTGCGTTTCGCGCGCGCCTTTCCCCGCGCACGCTTCACCGGGGTGGACGGTTCGCAGCCGATGCTGGACCTGGCCGCCGGTGAACTGCGCCGGCATGCGGATCTGCAGCGCCGTGTCCAGCTGTGCCGCGCCATCCTGCCGTCGAGTGAACTGCCGCAGGCGGACTGGCAGCTGGTGATGAGCCACAGCTTGCTCCATCAGCTGCACCAGCCGCAGGTGCTGTGGCGGACGATTCGCGAGGCGGCGCCGCCTGGCTGTAAGGTGTTCGTTGCGGACCTGCGCCGGCCCGCGACGGCGGCGGACGCTGCTCGCATCGTGGCCGAACGCTCGGCCGGCGAGCCCGACGTCCTGCAGCAGGATTTTTTCAACTCGTTGTGCGCAGCGTTCGAACCCGCCGAGGTCTGCGCGCAGCTCGACGCAGCCGGGCTTGCTCATCTCTGTGTCGAGCCGGTGGGCGACATTCACCTGGTCGTGTACGGAACGATGGCGGGCGCGGGCAGTGGGGTTTGATGGTCTTTGCTTTCCATGGCCGGCCGCAGCAGCAAATGCCGCTCGCGCCAGGCTGCACCGTGGATCTGAACCGGTGGTCGCGGGTGCGGCTATTCGCCGCACGGGCCTTCTAATATCGGATCAAAGGCCTAACATTGTTTTTATAGCGAGTTGTCAGACACCGGGTGATCCCATGGCCGACCTGCACGAATTCAAGAAGCTCTACCAGGCCCCGTTGCCGGCCATCATCGCGCTGCTGGTCGTGTTCGGCTGGCAGGGCGTCGGCCACTGGGTGATGTACATGATGGAGCACAGCTGGTTCAAGGATCAGGTGTTCCTCGCCTCCTTTGTCATCGGCCTCGTCGGTGCGATCATGGTCTGGATCGGCCGCAACAAGGGCGAGAGCCCGGCGACGCTGCTTGGTTTTGCCGGCGGCAGCCTGATCTGGCTTGCGTGGATCGAATTCAGCTTCGTTTATGTCGCTGACGATCTCGGGGTGCAGCCGGTCCGGTGGGGAGCGAAGGACACTCTGCCCGAGTACCGCGTCATGCTGTCCTCGATCGGCGTGCTGTTCGCCTCGCTGCTGTTTTTCTTCTACAACCGCGACACGCGCTGCAACGCCTTCATGTGGCTGCATCGCAATCTGCATCTCAAGCCCGGCGATCGCAGCTCGGTGCAGCAGCGCAATATCGCCTCCATCACCGCGATGGAGACGATTTACGTCACCTGGTTCTGTTACCTGTACCTGTTGATCCTCTACAACCCCGCCTTTTTCGGCACCGACCACTGGTTCACCTTCGCCTCCTGCGCTTTCTTTGCCGTGTGGGCGATTTACCTCGGCCAGCGGCTGTGGTGGTTCCAGCGGGTTGCACCGGCCGTCCGCTACGCCATCCCCACGGGCATCATCGCCTACAACGTGGTGGAGATCCTCGAGAAGTGGGGCAAGATCGACGAGATCTGGGTGCAGCCACAGAAATACGCGGTCGAAATCGGCGTCGCGGTGGCGGCGTTGATTCTGGTGATCGTGCTCGCGATCGTCAGCCCGGCGCGGCGCATCGTCGAGCGCCCGGAGGCCGGCAGCCACGCACGTTCCTGACGATAGGGGACGGTTCCCGGAGGGAACCGTCCCCGAGTCTTCAAAACATCGAGTTGCCGCTCGGCGTGCCGGGTTCTTCCTTCGGCGTCCGACAGGCGATGAAGTCCCCGGTGATCATCTGGTCGTAGGACATGCCGGGGCCGACCATGGGGTAGACGCCCGCATCGGGGTCGATGATGACCTCCAGGAACGCCGGCCCCGGGTATTCCATGAACTCCTGCACGACCCGCGGCACATCGGCCTTGCGGTCGAGTCGCCGCGCAAAGCCGAAACCATCGGCCTGCGCCGCCTTGACGAAGTCCTTGCGCCGGAGGGATTTGTCGCTCGCCGACAGCCGGCCTTTGTAGAACAGCTTCTGCCACTGCTTGACCATGCCGTCGCCGTAATTGTTGAGCACCACGATCTTGATCGGCAGGTCGTAGGTGGTAACGGTCTCCATTTCGCCGAGGTTCATGCGCAGGCTGGCATCGCCGTCCACGTCGACGACGAGGCGGTCGGGGTGCGCGAACTGGGCGCCGATTGCAGCCGGCAACCCGAAGCCCATCGTGCCCATGCTGCCGGAGGTGAGCCACAGCCGCGGCTGGCTGAAATCGAAGTATTGGGCCGCCCACATCTGGTGCTGTCCGACGCCGGTCGTGATGATCGCCTCGCCGCGCGTGTGCCGGTTGATTTCCTCGATGATGTAGTTCGGCTGGATCAGCGGGCTTGCGCGATCATAGTCATAAGCAAAGCGGCGCTTGAGTTCGGCGATCTCCCGGTGCCACTCGCTGAAATCCGGCCCCTGGTGATGCCGCTCGCCGTAGGTGGTCAGTGTATCGAGATCGCGGGTCAGCACGCCGACGTGGTGCCAGTCGACCTGCTTGACCTTGCCGATCTCCGCCGGATCCACGTCGAGGTGCGCGATACGCAGCGCACGCGGCGCGAACTTGTCCGGCACCGCGGCGACGCGATCGTCGAAGCGTGCGCCGACGGCGATGAGAAAGTCGCAGTCCTCCACCGCGTAATTAGCGTAAGCGGCGCCATGCATGCCGAGCATGCGCAGCGAAAGCGGATCGGTGGTATCGGTGGCGCCGATGCCCATCAGGGTCGTCGTCACCGGGATGCCGAAGCGGCCGGCAAAGCGGCGTAATGCCTCGGCGGCATTGCCGTTGATCACGCCGCCGCCCGCGTAGATGAGCGGCCGCTTCGACTCGCGCAGCAGGCCGAAAAAGCTCTTGCACTCGCTCGCGTTGAGGGCGTTGTCCTGCACGGCCTGCACGCGTTGCCGGTAGCCGGGTACGGGGAGCAGTCCTGTGCCCTGGAATTCGCCGGTCCAGTTCTGGATGTCCTTCGGCAGGTCCACCACCACCGGCCCTGGGCGCCCGGTACGGGCGATCTCGAAGGCGGTGCGGATGGTCGCTTCCAGCTTGTAGGGATCGGTGACGAGCAGCACGTGCTTGGCAACCGACCCCATGATCGCCGACACCGGCGCTTCCTGGAACGCATCGGTGCCGATCATGTTGGTCGGCACCTGGCCGCAGAGCACGACGATCGGGGTGGAATCCGCGGCGCAGTCGCGCACCGGGGTGACGGTGTTGGTGGCGCCAGGCCCGGAGGTCACCAGTACCACGCCGACCCGGCCGCTCGCGCGCGCGTAGCCCGCCGCCATGAAGCCCGCCGCCTGCTCGTTGGCCGGCACGATGATCGGCAGCGGTTCGCGGCCGGCTTCGTCGCGACGCTCGTCGTTGAAGCGGAAAACGGCGTCGTAGGTCGGCAGGATCGCCCCGCCGCTGTAGCCGAAGATGATTTCGACGCCCTCATCGGCCAGTACCTGGACGATCATCTCCGCGCCAGTCATCCGTTTGCCGGCCAGCGGGTGCGGTTCGATCGCCACGGTCTGGGATGCGATTGTCATAATTGTCGGGGCTCGGTGGCGTAACAAGCGACCGGGGAGAGCTGAAAATCCGCCGGGCGCGGTCTTGCCCAGAGTGTCGATCAATTGTATTTGCATTGCAATAGCGCAGGAAGTCGGTCACCATTCAAGGCCCTGTGCCGGAAACCGGCGAGTATTCATGAGCACCGGCAGGGCGGCGTTTACAGCCCTGGCACTATGCGCCACATCATTTCAATCCTGCTGCAGAACGAAGCCGGGGCGCTCACCCGCGTCGCCTCGCTCTTTTCCACGCGCGGCTACAACATCGAGTCGCTCAGCGTCGCCGCTACCGAAGATCCGCGCTTTTCCCGCCTCACCCTGGTCACGATGGGCTCGGACCAGGTCATCGACCAGATCAACAAGCAGCTTCTCAAGCTCGTCGATGTCGTGAGCATGTCGGACATGACCCGCGGCGACCATATCGA
>JAKLLP010000270.1 GCA_023150055.1 Gammaproteobacteria bacterium
GTCCCCGGCGGTGTGATGCCCGTTGGCTCGGCGGTGGTCCTCGGCACCCTGACAAAAAGCGGCCGGGTGGTCGGGATGGTCGGCGACGGCATCAACGATGCCCCGGCGCTCGCCGCCGCCGATGTCGGCATCGCCATGGGCACCGGCACCGACATCGCCATGGAGACGGCCGGCATCACGCTGATGCGCCCAGACCCCCGGCTGGTCGGCTCGGCCATCGCGGCCAGCCGCGCCACCTTCCGCAAGATCCGCCAGAACCTCTTCTGGGCGTTCATCTACAATGTCATCGGCATCCCGCTGGCCGCACTCGGGATGCTGAGCCCGGCCATCGCCGGGGCGGCGATGGCGCTGAGCAGCGTCAGCGTGGTGAGCAACTCGTTGCTGCTGCGCCGCTGGAAGCCGGCGTTTTCCGCCCGCAAGGCGAGTCGACGCTCATAGGGGACGGTGCCCTTGTTACTACCCGCGACAGCGGTGATATTAAGCATCGCTAAAAACGGAAGGCAGGGCACCGCCCCCTGAAAAAAGGTCACTGCCCCCCTTTTCTCCCTCATCAGATTCAGGAGAGTCAGCCAACATGGAAAAAGCCGATATCAAAGTCTCGGGCATGACCTGCGGCGGCTGCGAGCGCAGCGTGCAGAACGCGCTCACCAGCCGTAATGGCGTCACAGCCGCAAAAGCCGACCGCAACGCCGGTATCGTCTCGGTCGAGTTCGATCCGGCGGTCATTCAGCGCGAGGCGCTGGAGCGGGCCATCACCGAAGCGGGCTTCCAGGTCGCCGCCTGATCGCCCGCACCGTCGGCGCTCTGCCTCTGCTAGCGCCGGCCCGTGCTTACCAGGCGGTCAAGCGCGCCCGTCCGTCGGTGATGGCGCCGAGGTCCACACGCTCGAGGTAGCGTGCTGCGGCTTCGTCTTCCCGGACAAAGGCGTCCAGGAAAGCGGTCGACAGCGCGAGGTAGATCTCCAGCGCTTGCGGATCGGGTGTCACGTCCTTCGGCGCGCGATGCACCAGGCCGCCGTAGTAGTGATCGAGGCCCTCGACGAGCACGCGAAAACGCTGACCCGTCGGCTCCCCGCCCGTCAGCCGCTCCATGGTGAAATCGGTCGGCCGGCGAGCCGCAACGGCCTCAATGCAGGGCAGCCGGGGCCGCGGCGCCGCGCCGATCCACCGCCGGCCCAGGCGCCTTGACCCGGCACCAGGCCGCGAGCAGCACCAGCACGAGAGTCATCACGCCGATCAACTGGAACGGTGCGGCCGGGCCGAAAGTATCGAACAGCCGGCCACCGACACCGGTCGAGAAAAGAATGCCCACCGCGCCGAACATGTTGAACATGCCGATTACGGAGCCACGGGTTGCCTCCGGCGCCTCGCGGGCGATGAGGGTCTGCGCGCCGGCGAAGGCACTGATCTGGCCCATTCCGAGCAGCACCACCAGCGGTATGGCCGCGCTGCTCAGCACGTCATCGATGAAGCTGGTGCCGAGATAACCGGCCGCGGCGATTCCCATGCACAGCATGACGCCGGTGACGCGGTTGACCCGATCGAGCACGAAACCGATGACCGGCAGCCAGAACAGCGCCGCGGTGCTGGCGATGGCGAAGACCTTGCGGCCGGCCGACATGGCTTCGGCCGGTTCCATGCCCTGCGCAATCGCCGTGGTCGTGCCCCAGAGCACGCTGTAGGTCCCGACCAGCACGAGATCGCTGCGGGCGATGAACGCGCAGGCGTAAGCGAGGGCGATGCGCGGATTACGGGCCTCATGCACGCCGCTGCGCACGAGATCGCCCAGCGGAGGCCGCTCGGCGCGCTGGACAGGGGTCCCTTTCTTCAGGCCGAGATAGAGCAGCACCGCCACGGTGAGGCAAATGCCGGCGACGACGAAATGCGCGTCGTGACCAGCCGCCTCCTGGCTGGCCCCCCGTTCCGTGAAGAACTGCGGCAGGCGGCCGAGACCCACCGCCACGGTGATGACGCCGAGTGCGTTGAGAATGCCGGTGCTCGCTACCGCAAACCCGCGTGAGCGGTCTGCCGTGTAGTCGGCGATGACGGTGCCGAGCATGCCCGTCGCGGCGCAGATGCCGACGGTGTAGATGAAGCGGTAGAAAAACAGTTCCGGCAGCGAACTGGCGAAGCTGTACAGGCTGTAGCCGAGCGACATCATCAACATGCCCGCCACCCAGACCTCGCGTCGGCCGATGCGGTCGGCGAGGATGCCGAGCGGCGCGAACAGCAGCAGGGCAATGATCTCCTGGAAGAGGTGCAGGTCCCCGCTCACGGTGCCCTGCTGGTCCTGCGGGATGTCGAGGTAGACGGTCAGGACATAGGGTGTGCTCAGCGCGATGAACGTCAGCAGGCCGATCGACGCATAGGCGCCGAGAAACAAGGCCATCATGTTGATCCCGGTGACGCCGGGTTGCAGCCAGTAAGGACCGAGGCGGTTGGGTTTTTCTGACACCGTGAGATTTCCCTGGCGCGAGGCGTTAAACGAACACGTGCACGGCCTTGTTATGGGTATAGCTCAGCAGCTCGGCGAGGCACTCCTCGAGGCCGAGACCGCTGTTCTTCCAGCCACCGAAGGGCGTGCCGACGAAGTGACGCGCTGTGGCATTGATCCAGACGAAACCCGATTGCAGCCGGCGTGCCATGTTCATAGCGATCTTCAGGTCCTGTGTCCAGACGCCGGCAGCCAGCCCATACTCGGTGCCGTTGGCGATGGCGAGCGCCTCTTCCTCGGTACACCGGGCCGAAGATCTCCTCGCGCGCGATCCGCATGGCAGGCGTGACATTCGCATACACGGTCGGCCTGATCCAGTAGCCGCGGCGAAATGCCTCACCGTCGGGCCTTACGCCACCCGTCAGCAGTTTCGCTCCATCGGTCCGCGCGGATGCAATGAAACCGAGAACGCGCTCGTAATGGCCGGCCGAGTTGACAGGGCCCATCTGTGAGGCGGGATCGAGTGGGTCGCCGAGCCGTATCGCCCCCACCTCGGCGACGACCCGCTCGACGACTTCGTCGTGCAGGGACTCGTGCAGCAGCAGCCGGCTGTTCGAGCCACAGGACTGCCCGGCCCAGGCGAAGTTCATGCCGCGTACCGCGGCCGCGGCCACCGTTGCCGGATCGGCATCCGGGAAGACGATCATCGGGTTCTTGCCGCCAAGCTCGAGCGAGATGTGCTTCACCGCCACTTCCGCCGCCGAGCGCTGGATCGCCATGCCCGTCTGTACCGAGCCGGTGAAGCCGATACGCCAGATACGCGGATGGCGCACGAGGGCATCACCCGTCGGCAGGCCCGTGCCATGCAATATATTCACCAGGCCCGCTGGCAACACCTCCCGGCAGATCTCCCCCATGATGCTCGCCGACAGCGGACTGGTCTCCGGCGTCTTGACGATCACGGCATTACCGGCCATGAGCGGCGCGGCAAGATGGGCGCCGGCGAACAGGAACGGGTGATTGAACGGCACGATGCGCGCCACTACGCCGTAGGGCTCGCGCAGCGAAAAGTGAATGCCATCGGCACTCGCCGGGACGCTGTCACCCTTGATCTCGGTGCCGAGGCCCGCGAAGAAGTCGATGTAGTTGGCGGCGACTTCGACGTCGCGGCCAAGGCTCGCGATGGTATTGCCCGTGTCGGCCGCCTCGAGCGGCAGTATGTCGGCCGCCCTTGCGCGCATCGTCGCGGCAAGCCGCCTCAGAACGTCACGCCGCTCCCAGACGGAACACGCCGCCCAGGCGGGCTGCGCCACCTCGGCGGCCTGCACCGCCCGCTCGACGTCCTCGGCACTGCCGACAGGCACCCGGCCGTGCACCTCTTCGGTCGCCGGATTGATCGACTCGATCCACCGCCCGCTGCTGCCTGCGACGAACTCACCGCCGATGAAGTGGAGGCGCTCACCGAATCTCAATGCCACGGTCCTTACCCCATTTTCGACCGGTTTTCCCGAAGCCTCATTGTGGCGGGCCGCATCCGGG